>CANHOE010000126.1 GCA_947462175.1 Burkholderiales bacterium
TGCGCGCCTTCGACGCCGGCATCGTTCCACTCCAGCGTCTGCTCCGGCGGCGAAGCGAACATCACGAACAGTCGCGCGGTATCGGCGCCGTACTGGTCGATCAGCGCTTGCGGGTCGACGCCGTTGTTCTTGCTCTTGCTCATCGTGCCTACGCCTTCGTAGGTCACGGCCGAGCCGTCGCGCTTGAGCGTGGCGCCGTCGATCTTGCCGTCGGCGCCGAAGGTGTTGTCCACATCGTGCGGCCAGAAGTACTCGATGCCGCCTTGTTCCGTCTTGCGCGAGTAGATGTGGTTCAGCACCATGCCCTGCGTCAGCAGCTTGGTGAATGGTTCATCGACCGACACCAGCTTCAGGTCGCGCATCACCTTGGTCCAGAAGCGCGCATACAGCAGATGCAGGATCGCGTGTTCGATGCCGCCGATGTACTGGTCCATCGGCATCCAGTACGCCGCGCCCTCGCTCACCATGGCACTGGTGTTTTGCGGATCGCAGTAGCGCATGAAGTACCACGAGCTGTCCACGAAGGTGTCCATCGTGTCGGTTTCGCGGCGCGCCGGTCGCCCGCAGGTCGGGCAGGGCACGTTCAGGAACGCAGCGTGCTTCGCAAGCGGATTACCCGAGCCGTCCGGAATCAGGTCTTCAGGCAGCACCACCGGCAGGTCTGCCTCGGGCACCGGCACGGCACCATGCACATCGCAATGGATGATCGGGATCGGCGTGCCCCAGTAACGCTGGCGGCTGATGCCCCAGTCGCGCAGCCGCCAGGTGGTCTTCTTGCTGCCCAGGTCGTGCGCGGCCAGCGCGTTCGCCACCGCATCGACGGCAGCCTTGCAGCTCAGACCGCTGAAGTTGTCGGAGTTGATGGTCACGCCGCGCTGCTTGTCGCCGTACCAGTCCTGCCAGTGGTCGTAGCTGAAGTGCGGCTCACCATCCACCTGCACCACCTGCAGTATGTCGATGCCGAATTTCTTCGCAAATTCGAAATCGCGCTCGTCGTGCGCGGGCACACCCATCACGGCGCCGTCGCCGTAGCTCATCAGCACGTAGTTGCCGACCCAGACGTCCACGGGCAAGTGGGTCAGCGGGTGTTGCACTTTCAGCCCGGTGTTCACGCCCTTCTTTTCCTGCGTGGCGAGCTCGGCTTCGGTGGTGCCGCCGGCCTGGCATTCGGCGATGAACGCAGCCACAGCAGGATTCGAGGCCGCGGCATGCTGCGCCAGCGGGTGCTCGGGCGCGACGGCACAGAAGGTGACGCCCATGATGGTGTCGGCGCGTGTGGTGAACACATACAGCCGGCCGCCCTGGATCGGCTGGCCGGCGCTGTTGCAAATGTCGTGGGTGAACGCGAAGCGCACGCCTTCGCTCTTGCCGATCCAGTTTTCCTGCATCAGCCGCACGCGCTCTGGCCAGCCGGGCAGCTGGTGTTGCACCTGATCGAGCAATTCATCGGCGTAGGCGGTGATCTTCA
The DNA here is from genome assembly GCA_947462175.1 of Burkholderiales bacterium. Classification (GTDB taxonomy): domain Bacteria; phylum Pseudomonadota; class Gammaproteobacteria; order Burkholderiales; family Burkholderiaceae_C; genus PBB1. The sequence continues at coordinate 1,469 of CANHOE010000126.1, forward strand.
GGTAGTAGCCGGGGATCTCGCGCTTCTCTACCGTGGCGCCGCTGCGCCAGCCCTTGCCGTCGATCACCTGTTCATTGGCGAGCACCGTCTGGTCGACCGGGTCCCAGTTGACGACCTGGGTGCGCCGCTCGGCAATGCCGGCTTCGAGCATCTTCAGGAACAGCCACTGGTTCCACCGGTAGTACTCGGGCCGGCAGGTGGTGACCTCACGGCTCCAGTCGATCGCCAGGCCCATGGCCTGCATCTGGCCCTTCATGTGGGCGATGTTGTCGTAGGTCCACTTGGCAGGCGGCACCTTGTTCTTCATGGCCGCGTTTTCCGCAGGCAGGCCGAAGGCGTCCCAGCCCATTGGCATCAGCACGTTGTGGCCCTTCATGCGCAGCTGCCGCGTCAACATGTCGTTGATGGTGTAGTTGCGCACATGGCCCATGTGCAGCTTGCCGCTGGGGTAGGGCAGCATCGAGCAGGCGTAGAACTTCGGCTTGGGTTGTCCGCCGCTGTCGAGCGCCCCTTCGTTGACGCGATAGGCGTCGCGTGCGTTCCAGGCGGTCTGCGCCGCGCGTTCGACCTCGGTCGGCTTGAAATCGGGATTCATGAGGGGCGCGGTGCGCTGGGAGACGTGAGATTTCATTATAGGAAGCGACCCCGGTCGGCCATAGGCCGGGCCGCGGCGCCTACACTGCAGAGGCTTGTCGGGGCGCTGCGAACGCTGTTCAAGGCTGAGACCACACCCGTGTGGAACCCGCTGAACCTGATCGGGGTCATGCCCGCGTAGGAATCAAGTGCAGCGGCCATCATGGCGGGGTTCCGATCCTGCTGCGGTGCCAGGCAAGCGCACAACGACACGCCACCTGGAGCTGACATGGCCAAGCAAGCACAACACGTCGACACCGCCGCACTGTCGCAACGCATCACCCGCACGCCGTTCCCCGGCTCGCGCAAGATTTACCTCGAAGGCCAGCGTCCCGACATTCGCGTGCCGTTCCGCGAGATCACGCTCAGCGACACGCTGGTGGACGACGGTGCCGGCGGCTCGCGCCGCGAACCCAACCCGCCCTTGCGCGTTTACGACGCGTCGGGCCCGTACACCGACCCGCAGGCCGCGATCGACATCACCCGCGGCCTGCCGCCCTTGCGCGCCGCGTGGATCGCTGACCGTGCCGACACAGTGGCCTTGCCCGGCATCAGCAGCGCCTATGGCCGCGAGCGCCTGCACGACCCGAAACTGACCGCGCTGCGCATGGCTCAGGCACCGCTGCCGCGCGTGGCCAAGCCGGGCGCCAACGTGTCGCAGATGCACTACGCTCGGCGCGGCATCGTCACGCCCGAGATGCACTACATCGCGGTCCGCGAAAACCTGGTCAAGGCGCAGTTGCGCGAACGCCTGGCGACCGAGCGCGTGCCCAAGCGCGGCCATTCGTTCGGCGCCAACCTGCAGGACATCACGCCGGAATTCGTGCGCGATGAGGTCGCACGCGGCCGTGCGGTGATCCCGAACAACATCAACCACCCCGAGAGCGAGCCGATGATCATCGGCCGCAACTTCCTCGTGAAGGTCAACGCCAACATCGGCAACTCGGCGGTGACCTCCAGCATCGAAGAAGAGGTCGACAAGCTGGTCTGGTCGATCCGCTGGGGCGCCGACACGGTGATGGACCTGTCGACCGGCGAGAACATCCACGAAACGCGCGAATGGATCCTGCGCAACTCGCCCGTGCCCATCGGCACCGTGCCCATCTACCAGGCATTGGAGAAGGTGCACGGCAAGGCCGAAGACCTGACCTGGGAGCTGTTCCGCGACACGCTGATCGAGCAGGCCGAGCAGGGCGTCGACTACTTCACCATCCACGCCGGCGTGCGGCTGGCCTACATCCCGCTGACTGCAGAGCGGCTCACAGGCATCGTCTCGCGCGGCGGCTCGATCATGGCCAAGTGGTGCCTGTCGCATCACCGCGAGAGCTTCCTGTACGAGCATTTCGACGAGATCTGCGAAATCATGAAGGCCTACGACGTGTGCTTCTCGCTCGGCGACGGCCTGCGCCCCGGCTCGATCGCTGACGCCAACGACGAAGCGCAGTTCGCTGAACTGCACACCCTGGGCGAGCTGACACAGATCGCCTGGAAGCACGACGTGCAGGTGATGATCGAAGGCCCCGGCCACGTCCCGCTGCAGCTCATCAAGGAGAACGTCGAGAAGCAGCTCGAAGCCTGCTACGAGGCGCCGTTCTACACGCTGGGCCCGCTGATCACCGACATCTCGCCGGGCTACGACCACATCTCATCGGCCATGGGCGCGGCCAACATCGGCTGGTACGGCACCGCGATGCTTTGCTATGTCACGCCGAAAGAGCATCTGGGCCTGCCCAACCGCGACGATGTGAAGCAGGGGCTGATTGCCTACAAGATCGCTGCGCACGCGGGCGATCTGGCGAAGGGCTTTGCCGGTGCGCAGATGTGGGACAACGCGGTGTCGAAGGCACGCTTCGAATTCCGCTGGGAAGACCAGTTCAAGCTGGCCATCGACCCCGACACCGCGATGGCGTACCACGACGAAACGCTGCCGAAGGAGAACGCCAAGGTGGCGCACTTCTGCTCGATGTGCGGGCCGAAGTTCTGCTCGATGAAGATCTCGCAGGAGGTGCGAGATTTCGCTCGACTGCAGAAGGCCGAGGCGCCCGTCTCAGCCAGCGCGCCCGTGATTCCGATTCAGGTGGCGCTGGAAGAAAAGGCGCAGCAGTTCCGGGAAGGGGGCGGCCAGATTTACCTCTGACGCGCCCTGGTGCCGTCAGGCGGCGATCTGCGCCGCTTGAGCCGCGGTTGCGGCGTCCAGGCACTTGTTGCATTTGCCGAGGCCGCGCAGCCGCGGGTCTGGCCTTCCCTCGCCCGTCTTGAAGTTCGCCTGGCAGCGTCGGCAGACGTACATCTTCGAACTCGACATCATGGGTTTGATGCCAGGTTCTGATGAGGGCCTGGCTGCCGAGTATTCGGCCTGGGTTTGCCGCAGCTTGATGGTTTCAGCGCTGGCGGCGACCGGGTTGGCGGTTGAGTTCGGCGTAGTCTTGGTTCGTTGTGTGGCCATGGCGCGGGAGTAGACCTCTCAGGTTGAGCCGGCACGTCGGGGCGTTAACGTACCAACGAAAACCCGTATTGTCCCCGCTGCAGCGAAATCCCGCTGAAACGGAGTGATCTTCGAGTTGTGACCAGTCGTTACAGGCGCCTGTGGCGCGCACGGAGCCGGGTTGTGCGTGCACATCGATGAGCGCGACGGTGCGTGCTGCCGACCGGGCACTGATCCAGCCTTCGTCTCCTCACCCCAAGCACTTCCCCAAAAACCCAAACGTCCGATCCCAAGCCCGTTGCGCCCACACCGGGTCGAACTGCGTCGCCGCGATCCGCCCCGGCCCCACGGCGGTTTCGTTGGCAAAGGCGTGGTGCGCCATATAGCGGTGGAACTCGAAGCTCACGCCGGCCTCGTGCAGTTTGGCTTCCAGTGCATCGACGGTGGCGATCGGGAAGAACTCGTCCTGGGTGGCCCAGTGGCCGAGCAACGGCGTCTTGATCTTCGTGGCGTCGATGTATTCCAGCGGGGGGCAGCCGTACCAGACGACGCCTGCGTCGGCCTCGGGCGTGCCGCACAGGCTGAGCAGCGTCAGCGCGCCGCCCATGCAGAAGCCGGTGATGCCGACCTTGGGACTCACGTGGCCGCCGCCCTGCTTGAGGTGCAGCACCGCGCCGCGGATGTCCTGGGACGCGGCGTCGCCGAAGTTCAGGCCGCTCATCAGGTGGTGGGCCTCCTCGGCCTCCAACGTCAGCTGGCCGCGATACAGGTCGGGCACCAGCGCGCGATAGCCGGCCTGTGCCAGCCGGTCGGCCACGCTGCGGATTTGCTCATTCACGCCCCACCACTCCTGGATGACGACGATGCCGGGCGCATTGACAGGGTTCGCTGGCTCGGCGAGATAGCCTGAGGCCGTCTGCCCGTCAGGGCGCTGAAACTGGATCGTGGTGCCCATGGGCGGTCTCCTTAGGTGGTTCGACGCTCTGCGTCGACGTGTTGGTGGCGGGTGTCAGGCCCGCCGCGAGTCGATCGGCAGCGCCACCCCGCAGGCTTCCAGCGCCTGGGCCACTGCGCCACGGCTCACCGGCTTCAGCAGGAAGGCATCGCAGCCGGCCAGCTCGGCGCGCACGCGCTCGACCGGACGCGCCGAGCCGGTGACGACGATCAGCGCGCACACGGTGTCGCTGGCGTGGGTGGGCGGCGCCTTGACGCGGCTGCACAGGTCGTGGGCGGCCGGCGCGGCCGAGCCGTCAAAGATGATGTTCAGGAAGGCCACGGCATAGCGCTTGGCGGCGAGCATGCGGACCGCCTGCATCGTGCTTTGCACCGGGTGCGTTCGAAAACCAAAGACCTCGAGCAGCGCACACAGCTGCTCGCGAGCTGCATCGTCGCTCTCCAGCACCAGCGCGTCAGAAGGCGCTGCCGCAGGCACCGGCTGTCCCTTGCTGGCCAGCAGAGTGCGCCGCACCTGCGCGCGCCGTTGCGCCTTGGTGGCGGCCGGCGCGACCGGTGGTGTGCTTGCAGGCGTTGTACCGCGGTGGGGTGGCGGCGATTCGGCTGCCGACGGCAGGTGTTCGGGTGGCAAGTAGGGAAACGGTGTCTGTGGATCGGCCAGGATCACGCCGGGCGGCAGCGAGTCGGCAAAGGCGGCTTCGTCGTCGCTGGGTGCCGCGGGCGACTCGAACTCACGCAGCCGCAACGGTGGCAGCGGCGTCTCGGGTTCGCGGGCCGCTGGGACATGGTCCGACTCGGCATGGCCATCGAGGCCACCGGTGCGCGAATTGAACCAGCGGTGCAGTTCCGGTGCGTCCAGGTGCACTGAGGGTGTCGTGTCGGCGTCGAGATCCATCTCCGTCAGGTTGACGAAGGCCTCGGAGTGCTGCTCGGCGGACTGCCGTACCGTCCCGCGCAGCGTGGCGCCGCAGGTGGTGCAGATGCTGGCGTCAGGCAGGTTCAGCCTGACACACGACGGGCACACGTTGAACGGGGTCATGCCCGATTCTGGCCGAGTCGTTTTTCAGCGCAAGCCCCCCTTTCAGCGAACCGTGCCGCGGGTTTTCGGCCCGCGCGGTGTCGTTACCCGATCAGGCAGGCGCTGAGTTGCTGTGGCTGGTCCACACGCCACGGGTTCAGCGCTGCCGGCACCGCGTGTGCGCCGTAACCCCAGCCGACCAGCGCGGCCGGGCAGCCGGCGGCCCTGGCGGCCAGGATGTCGGGCGGTGCGTCGCCGACCATCAGCAGCCTTGATGGCGACACCCCCAGGTGCGCAGCGGTGGTCTGCAGCATCAGTGGCGAGGGCTTGCGCTGCGCTGTCGAATCGGCGCCTTGGAGATGAGACAGCCAGGGCAGCAGGCCGGCCGCCTCGAGGACCGCGCGCGCGAGCTGCGTTGGCTTGTTGGTGACTACGGCCAGCGGGTAGCCATGCGCGCTGAGCTGCCGCAGCAGTTCGGCGATTCCGGGGTAGACACGCCCATGCGCCAGAGGCGCGGCCAGCGTTGCTGCGTCGAAGCCGGCACGCAGCGCCTGTCGCAGGGCCAGGTCGGTCGCTGACAGACCCTGCGCTTCCAGGGCGCGGGCAATCAGCGCGTCCGGGCCGTCGCCAATCCAGCCGCGAACTGCTGTCAGGTCGAAGCGCTGGAGCCCGGCGGCCGCCAATGCCGTGTTGACCCCATGGCCGATGTCAGCCGCGCTGTCGATCAGCGTGCCATCAAGGTCGAAGGCGACCGCGCTGATCGCGCGCA
>CANHOE010000127.1 GCA_947462175.1 Burkholderiales bacterium
CGGTGCCTGCTGGCGAGGGCGTGGGGTGACCGGCGCAGCGAAGTAAAGGAGGAAGGCCGGATCGGTCTCACCTGAAACGTTCGAGCGGTGACCCGGCCTGGGGGACATGAGCGGAGCCGGTCACCCCGCGCCCTCGCCAGCACTGCGCAAAAGCGTGCATGCAGACAGTCGTTGGAGGCAAGCCCGTATCAGTGGGCGAACAACGCCCGGTAATGCTCTCGCAGCAGCGCCTTCTGCACCTTGCCCATCGCGTTGCGCGGCAGTTGGTTGACGGCAAAGACCTGCTTGGGCACCTTGAAGCCGGCAATGCGCTGCTTCAGCGCTGCGATGCAGGCCACCACGTCCACGTCGGCACCCGTACGCGGCACCAGCACGGCCACCACACCTTCGCCGAAGTCAGGATGCGGCACGCCAATCACCGCGCTCTCCTCGACACCAGGCAGTTCGTTCAGATAGCCCTCGACCTCGGCCGGGTAGACGTTGTAGCCGCCACTGATGATCAGGTCCTTGCTACGCCCGATGAGTGTCAGCCGGCCATGAGCGTCCAACTGCCCAAGGTCGCCGGTCTTGAACCACCCATCGGCGGTGAACTCCTCGGCCGTCTTCTCCGGCATGCGCCAGTAGCCCTGGAACACACTGGGGCCACGCACCTCGACGGCGCCGACGAGCTCTGCGTCAGCGCTGGTCACCCGCAGACCCACCCCCGGCAGCGCGAAACCCACAGTGCCCGCGATGCGATCCTGCACCGGCGCGCAGGGGTTGGACGTCAGCATCACCGTCTCGCTCATGCCGTAGCGCTCGAGGATGGTGTGGCCACTGCGCTCGCTGAAACGCTGAAAGGTCTCGGCCAGCAAGGGTGCGGAGCCGCTGATGAACAGGCGCATATGCCGGCAGGAGTGGGCATTGAACGTGGGGTCGGCGAGCAAGCGCCCATACAGGGTGGGCACACCCATGAACACCGTCGCCTCGGGGAGCCGAGCGGTCACAGCGCGTGCGTCGAACTTCGCGAACCACAGCATCTTGCTGCCATTCAGCAAGGCGCCGTGCGATGCGACGAACAGGCCATGCACATGGAACAGCGGCAAGGCGTGGATCAGCACGTCGCCGCCGTCGGCCTCGCTGCGCCAAGCCCACAGCGTTTTCAGCACCTGGGCATTCGAGAGCAGGTTGCCGTGGCTGAGCATGGCCCCTTTGCTGCGACCCGTGGTGCCGCTGGTGTAGATGATGCTGGCCACGTCGTTGGCCGTGCGCTGGACGGGCACCTGCGCGCCGGGGTGATGTGCGGCGCGCTGCAGCAGGCTGCCGCGACGGTCGTCGTCCAGCGTGTACACATGCGCCGTACCCGCGCGAAACGCGATCTTCGAGAGCCACCCGAAATCACGCGAGGCACACACCACCACCGATGGTTCGGCGTTGTCGATGAAGTAGTTGAGCTCACTCGCGTGATAGGCGTTGTTGAGCGGCACATAAACCAGCCCGGCACGCAGCACGGCCAGGTACAGGATCAGCGCCTCGACCGACTTGTCGGTGTGCACGAGCACCCGCGCGTGGGCGGGCAGCTCAAGCGACGCCAACAGGTTCGCGATCATGGCGCTGCTGCGGTCGAGGTCGCGCCAAGTGTAGAAAATCGCATCGCCCGCGGCGCCCTCGGTGGCCACGCATTCGATCGCGGTGCGGTCGAGGTCCGCCGGAAAGGCGGCGCGCAGTGCGCAGTAAAGGTTCTGATTCGTCACAGGACCTTGCTCAGCGCCAGGGCGATCAGGCTCAGGAGCACGCTGCTGCCGATCGGCACAAAGAACTCACGCCCAAACATACGGAAGCGGAAATCACCGGGCAGGCGGCCGAGGCCGATTTTTTCGAGCCAGCGGTGCAGGCCGGTGAACACCATCAGGATGAGAAAGATTGCGATCAGCCAGCGGATCATGTCGGGGCCCTACAGCGTGTGCGTGCGGTCACCATGGGTGAATCCGATGGGGGAGGTGGTGAATGCGGCATCGCAGTCTTTCGCAAAACCGATGACCTTGAACAGTTCGCCCATTTCGTGCTCGGTCAGCAGCTTCTGTGCGTTGGCGACGGTTTGAATGTCCGCACCCTGCAGCAGCTCGAGAAGGCCGCAGTTCATCAGGAATCGAGCCTGACTGGTGTAGCCCAGCACGCCCAACCCGGCCTCCTGCGCGGCCATCGCGATGCCGGTGAAGTTGACGTGCGCCGTGATGTCCTTGTCGCCGACATCGGCGAGCGGGTCGGTGTCGGCCTGATGGGCGCGATGGCACATCAGCGTGCCGCCGGTGCGCTGCGGGTGGTAATACTCGGCCGCGGGGAAACCGTAGTCGATGAAGAAGGCCGCCCCACGCAGCAGACGGTCAGCCAGCGTGGCGATGAAGGCTTCGGCCTGACGGTGGATCTCGGTGGTGAACACGGCGCCGCCTCCCGCGGCGCAGTTGACGGCCTCATCACCCGGCGGTCGCAAGTCCGTAGGGCGATCACCCCAAGCCCACGGTGGGGATGACTTCTCTGCATGACCGTCGACTTCCCGCAAACTCACCCCGCGCTCGCACCAGTGCTTTCCGTCGAAGTGCAGCAGCTGCACCGGCATCGCGTCGAGCACCTCATTGCCAACGACCACGCCGCGCAGGGTATCGGGCCATTCGTCCACCCAGCGCACACGGTCCAGGTGCAGCCGCAGCACCTCGCGTTGCCGCTCGCGCAACGCGCCAGAAACATCGATGATGGTGTAGCGCGTGACGCGCGAGCCCAGCGTGGTCAGCAGTTCACGCGCGAGCACGCCGGAGCCGGCGCCAAACTCCCACACCTCGTCGGTGTCGCTGCCGTCGAGCGCCTGCCGGACCTGTCGGGCCAGTGCCTGGCCAAACAGCGGCGACAGCTCGGGCGCCGTGACGAAGTCGCTGCCCGACGAGGGCAGTACGCCGAACTGTCGATCGCCTCGGGCGTAGTAACCCAGGCCCGGCGCGTACAAAGCCAAGGCCATGAATCGATCGAAGGGCAGCCAGCCCCCTTGGCGAGCGATGACCGAACGGATCAGGTCGGAAAGCTGAGGAATCGTCATGGTGAGATTCTCTGCCCGCAGGCCGTCGCCGGCGCACAGCCGTGGCACATTGAGCGCCTTGTCTTTCACAATACCCAACCAAGCCGATATCACCCATGTCTGACGAAGGATCGCCCACCATGCAACGACCGGTTGCATTGGTCACTGGATCGGCAAAACGCATCGGCCGAGAGATTGCCCTCCGCTTGGCACGCGACGGATACAACATCGCCGTGCACACCGCCCATTCGCCGCAGCAGGCTTTGGAGACTGCGGCGGAAATCTCGGCCCTGGGCGTCGACGCAGCGGTGTTCGAAGCTGATCTGGCTGACGAAAATCAATGCGAGGAATTGTTCCCGCGCATCGTCCAGCACTTTGGTCGGGTAGACGCCATCGTCAACAACGCGTGCGTATTCGACTATGACAACGTGGCCAGTCTGAGCTATGCGCGCCTGACTGCACACATGAATGTCAACGCCGGCGCAGCCCTCGTGTTGGCGCGCAGACTTCACGAGCACCTGACGACGGTGGGCCAGCGCATGGGCGTGGTGATCAACATGCTGGACCAGCGTCTTTGGAATCCCAATCCGGACTATCTTTCCTACGCGCTGTCGAAAGGGGCGCTCGAGTTGCTGACCCGCGTGTTGGCACTTGAGTTGGCGCCGACCGTGCGCGTTGTCGGCGTGGCACCTGGCCTGACCACAGGCAGCGATCTCATCGACGACAAGCACCTCACCGCAATGGCAAGCCACGCGCTGACACGCAAGTTGCCCACGCTGCAGGAGGTCACCGCCACCGTGTCGTTTGCCGTGTCCAATCAAGCCTTCACGGGCAGCACCTTGATGGTGGACGCAGGCTTTCATCTGAATTCGATGCGCAGAGACTTTCCGTTCTTATGACTGACTTTCAAAGTGCCATGTCCGTTGTCGCCCCCTCGACAGACAAAGCCGCGCACGAGATCAACAAGCTCAGCAAGCGCTTGCACCGGCTGGTCGGCCAGGCGGTGATCGACTTCAACATGATCGAGGACGGCGACCGGGTCATGGTCTGCGTGTCCGGCGGCAAGGACAGCTACGCGATGCTCGACATCCTGCTGGGCCTGCAAAAGCGTGCGCCGATCCGCTTCGAGCTGGTGGCCGTCAACCTCGACCAGAAGCAGCCCGGCTTTCCGGAGCACGTTCTGCCCGAGTACCTGGCCAGGGTCGGTGTGCCCTTTCACATCGAGAACCAGGACACCTACTCGATCGTCAAACGCGTCATCCCTGAGGGCAAGACGACCTGCGGGCTCTGCTCGCGGCTGCGCCGGGGCATCCTTTACCGGGTGGCCGGCGAGTTGGGCGCGACCAAGATCGCGCTCGGCCACCACCGCGACGACATCGTGCAGACGCTGTTCATGAACATGTTCTTCGGCAGCAAGATGAAGGGCATGCCGCCGAAGCTGGTCAGCGACGACGGCAGGAACGTCGTGATCCGCCCGCTGGCCTATGTGGCCGAGACCGATCTCGAGCGTTGGGCCGAGCACCGGCAATTTCCAATCATCCCCTGCACGCTGTGCGGCAGCCAGGACAACTTGCAGCGGGTACAGATCAAGCAGATGCTGCGCGAGTGGGACAAGCGGCATCCCGGGCGTGTCGAGAACGTCTTCAGTGCGATGCAGAACGTCGTGCCCTCGCACCTTGCCGACCGGAACCTGTTCCCGTTCACCGAGCTCCAAGCGACTGGCACTGCCGACCCGAATGGCGATCGCGCGTTCGATGAGGACGACAGCTGCAGCACCACGCCACCGGCGAGCTCTGCCGCCATCAAACTGCACTGGATCGACTCGCCCTGAACCGGAGGATCACCATGCGCCGTCAGCGCTTCATTGCACTTGGCCTCGTTGCCATGCTGGCGGTAGGTGGTTGCGCCACCCAGATCAGCAGCGATGTGTCGACGTTCGGCAGCTGGCCGGCATGCTGCAACTGCCCCCCGCACTGATGACGGCGATGTTCCAGGCGGCGATGACACCGTTTCCTGGCACCGAGGAGAAGTCGCGCAGCGTCACGACGCCGCTGGTGCGTTGACGTCGATCATGGTTTGGCCTCAGCAGCCAGCGCCCGCGCGTCATCCTCCCAGTCCTTGAGCTGCTCGGCGGCCGCACGGCGCTGCTCGGGCGTGGTCAGGTTGTGCACCTCGGCCGCGAAGGCGCAATTGAACTCGATCAGCCGCTGCTGATAGGCGCGGTACTCGTCGATCGGTGAGACGCGGGAGCGCTGAGCCAGCGCCCGCAGCGCATCCACCGCCTGCGGGAGGCTGGGCTGCTCAGCACTCAGGCGCGTCAGCGTCTGCACGGTGTCCTGTTGGCGGCGGTGGCGCTCGGCGATCCAGCGCGACGGATCGAACGGCGTTGATGCTGCCAGCACCGCGATGCGCTCGCGCTGGGGGCGGCTCATGCTGCCGTAGATCATCTCGATCGGTTCGAGCGCGCGCTTGAGCTGTGCCCGTGTTCGTGACTCGGCTCGGGGCTGCAGGTAGTTGTCGACCAGCTCCTCGTTGAGCTCTGCGTACTTGTGCTCCAGATGCGCGATCTGCTGTGGCGACAGGCGCAGTGCGACTTCGGCCACGCCCGGCAAGGCGCGCTCCAGTGACGCATCGACACGGAGTCTGACGTCGTTGAACCATTGGCAGGCCTGCGCCGCGGTGGCTGGCCCAGCGACCTGCCCCCGTGCCTTGGACAACAACTCGGCATATACCGGCAGCTCCACGCGCCGGTGCCACTTGAACCAATCGTCGATGGCGTCGTGAACGCGCTCCGACTGATCGCCCCTGAAATCGACATAACCGTCGAACCACCAGTAGGCCAGGTCGGGCGCGTGGTTGTAGCCGAAGCGCACCGCACTGCACCCTGTCATCAGCCAAGCCATGCACGCCAGCAGCGCCACGCGTCGCCAGCCGTGCCAGCGTGGCAATGCCGTGGCGTCCGACCCACCGATAATCGCGCCCGACATGCGGGTTGCACTGGACTCAGGGGAACGGGACATGGCGTTGGACATCGTGATCATGGCGGCGGGCAAGGGCACCCGGATGAAATCGAATCGCCCCAAGGTGCTGCATGAACTGGCCGGGCGCAGCTTACTGGAGCATGTGCTCCACACCGCTGGTGAGGTTGCTGCCGACCGGATCGTGGTCGTCACGGGCCACGGCGCCGACCAGGTGGAGGCCTCGGTCAGAGCACCAAATCTGCAATTCGTTCGCCAGAGCCCGCAACTCGGCACCGGACATGCGGTGCAACAGGCCGCACCCCAGCTGCACGGCGATGGCATCACGCTCATCCTGAACGGCGACACGCCACTGATCCAGGCGGCTACGCTGCGCGCGCTGGTGGATGCCTGCGCCGGTGACAAGCTGGCGCTGCTGACCGTGACGCTGGCCGACGCCACTGGCTACGGCCGCATCCTGCGCCGCACGGCGGCTGACGGCACCTCGACGGTCCAGGCGATCGTGGAACACAAGGACGCCACACCGGAACAGCGCGCGATCACCGAGGTCTACACCGGTGCGATGGCCGCGCCCACAGCGCTGCTCAAGCCCTGGCTAGCCCGCCTGGACAACCGCAATGCCCAAGGCGAGTACTACCTGACCGATGTGGTCGCTTTCGCAGTGGCCGATGGCGTACCGGTGGTGGCCGCACAACCACAGCGTGCCAGCGAAGTGCTGGGCGTCAACAGCCCGCAGCAGCTGGCCGAACTCGAACGCCTGTGTCAGCGCGACCATGCCGAGGCGCTGATGACCGCTGGCGTTCGCCTGGCTGACCCGGCGCGAATCGATGTGCGCGGAAACCTGCAGTGCGGGGTCGATGTGAGCATCGATGTGAACTGCGTGTTCGAGGGCACGGTGTCACTGGGCGACCGGGTCAAGGTGGGCGCCAACTGCGTGATTCGCCACGCCGTGATCGGTGACGATGCGGTAATCCACCCCTACACCCACATCGACGGCGACACGCTGGGCGTGACAGTGGGCCGGGGCTCGCTGATCGGCCCCTACGCCCGCCTGCGGCCCGGCGCGGTACTGGGCAATGAAGTCCACATCGGGAATTTCGTCGAGGTGAAGAATTCGAC
>CANHOE010000128.1 GCA_947462175.1 Burkholderiales bacterium
AAGCATCTGGTGTCACAGCACAGGGTGTTTCTCGGTACCTTCATCGACGACCCGGCTGATGAGCCGTACATCGACACCCTGCGTGCGCTGTGTGCCGGCTTGCATGTGGCCCGACTCGACCCGCGCAGCGCGAAGTTGCGCAGCCTGCGAAGCTTGCTCGACGGCCAGGCGCTGACCTTGCGCTACTACCGCGATGCGGGCTTGGCCGACTGGGTGGATCGCACGGTACGCGAGCACGACATCCGCACGGCCGTGGTGTTCTCGTCTTCGATGGCGCAGTATGTCGAGCACCGGCCTGACCTGCGCATGCTGGTCGATTTCGTCGATGTCGACTCGGCCAAGTGGTCCGACTATGCGCAAGCGCACCGCGGTCCGCTGTCGTGGATCTATCGCCGCGAGGGCGCGCATCTGCTGAGCTACGAGCGCCAGGTTGCGGCGAGGGCAGAAGCCTCGTTTTTTGTCACCGAGAGCGAAACGAGCTTGTTCCGCAGTCTTGCGCCAGAGTGCGCAGACCAAGTCGAGGCGATGTGCAACGGGGTCGACGCGGAATTCTTTGCTCCCGATCCGAAGCGCGCATCGCCCTACGCAGCTGACGAACTGGCATTGGTGTTCACCGGCGCCATGGACTACTGGCCCAACATTGATGCGGTCACCTGGTTTGTGAAGGACGTCCTACCGCGTCTGCGGGAAGCCTGGCCGACGCTTCGCTTTCACATTGTCGGCCGCAGCCCGACTGCCGCTGTACTGGCACTCCACGGCGAGTGGGTCAATGTCACGGGCACCGTGGACGATGTGCGTCCGTATCTCCAGCACGCAGCTGCAGTGGTGGCGCCGCTTCGGCTGGCGCGAGGCATCCAGAACAAGGTACTCGAGGCCATGGCGATGGGCCGACCGGTCGTGGCTTCGGCGGCTTGCGCGGCGCCGATCGATGCGGTGGTGGGGGCCGAACTGTTGGCTGCCAGCGATGCGGCGGGGTTTGGTGCAGCGGTGTCGGCCTTGCTTTCTGCACCTGCGCTTGCAACGGAGATCGGCACCGCGGCGCGGCAATGCGTCTTGCAGCGGTACAGCTGGCAATCCCATCTGACGCGGATCGAGCGGCATCTTGGTGCGGGCGCTGTGACATGAGCGCGATCATTGGTGGCCGCGCCATGTCGACCTGGTCGCAGAGGCTCGCCATGCTTGCCGTGTTCATCGTCGCGACGCTGCTGCTTTACCGCGACACGGCCACAGCCATGGTCGATATCTGGTTGCGCTCCGATACCTTTGCACACTGCCTCCTCGTGCCACCGATCTCGGCCTGGCTGATCTGGCGGCGTCGGGCTGACTTCACAGCGCAACCGCTCGCGGCGGCACCCTGGCTGTTGCTGCCCATGGCCATGACGGGGCTGTTCTGGCTGCTGGGCAACCTCGCCACTGTCAATGCGGTCAGCCAGTTCATGCTGGTGACGCTGATCGTTCTGCTGGTGCCTGCGTTTGTCGGCTGGCAGGCCACACGCCCCATTCTGTTTCCGCTGGGGTTCCTTTACTTCGCAGTGCCGATCGGTGAGTTCCTGATGCCCTGGCTGATGGAAAGCACTGCTGACTTCACGGTGTCAGCCTTGGTGCTGACGGGGATTCCTGTCTACCGCGAAGGCCACCAGTTCATCATCCCCTCCGGCGCCTGGTCGGTGGTCGAGGCCTGCAGCGGGGTGCGTTACCTGATCGCTTCGCTGATGGTCGGCGCATTGTTCGCCTATCTGAATTACCGCTCGATGCGCCGGCGTTGGATGTTCATGGCCGTGGCACTGGTTGTTCCCATCGTGGCCAACTGGGTGCGTGCTTACCTGATCGTGCTGCTCGGCCATGTGTCCAACAACAAGCTGGCCGCAGGCGCCGATCACCTGATCTATGGCTGGGTGTTCTTCGGCGTGGTGATCCTTCTGTTGTTCCTGATTGGCGCGCGCTGGTCGGAACCCGAGGTGGCCCCGGCCGAGAGGATGACTGGCGGCATCGGGCCGGGTGGTCGATTGCCATGGCCGATGCCAGTGGCAGCGGCAGGCGTGCTTCTGCTGCCGGTGTTCGCGTTGAATGGCCTGCTGGCGTATGAATCCCAGGTCGTGCCGCAGCTGGGTGAGCCGATCTCGCGCTGGCGGTCGGTCGATCCCCCGACGTCATGGATGCCGGTGATCGACAAGCCCGCTGCGCAGCTGCAGCGCGGTTATGCAGCCACAGCCGAGCCTGGCAGCCCATCGGTTGGCCTCTTTATCGGTTACTTCCGGCACCAAAGCGCCGATAGCAAGCTGGTGAGTTCCAACAACCAACTCGTGCGCTCGACCGACAAGGACTGGGCGCTTGCCGAAGTCGGCGTGCGCCGTGTCGCACTCGATTCGGGCGCTGATCTGTTCGTGCGTACGGCTTCGCTTCGCCGCCCGGTCGGTCAGGCTGACACCACCCGGCTGATCGTTTGGCAGCTGTACTGGGTCAATGGCCGCTACACGAGCAGCGACAGCACCGCCAAAATCTACGCGGCGCTGTATCGCCTGCTGGGCCGGGGTGATGATGGCGCCCTGCTTGTTCTCCACACCGTCGAGTCGTCTGCTGGAGCGGCCGATGCGCTACTCGATGAATATGTGCGCGACAACCTTGGCGCCATCGATACCGAACTGGGGAAAGTACGTGATGGCCTTTGAAGCATTTGCGCACCCGGTACAGCCAGTCATGGCGACCGCCGATGATCGGCCTCTGGTGATGCACATCGTCTACCGCTTCGACACCGGAGGACTGGAGAACGGCGTCGTCAATCTGATCAATCACATGCCAGCGAGTGCGTATCGACATGCGGTGCTGGCACTGACCGAGGTGACTGACTTTCGTCATCGAATTCGCAATGAAGGCGTGCCCACATTGGCGCTGCACAAGCCGCCTGGGCAGGGCTTCTGGCAGTACCCGAAGCTGTTCCGCCTCTTCCGTCAGCTGCGTCCAGCGGTAGTTCACACGCGCAATCTTGCGGCGCTGGAGGCCGTGGTGCCAGCATGGGCTGCGGGCGTACCTGTGCGCGTACACAGTGAGCATGGCCTTGAGGGCCGCGATTTGGCTGCTGCCTCTACCCGCTACGACCGCGTTCGGAAGCTTTATCGGCCATTCGTCAGTCACTACGTCGCACTGTCCAAGGACCTTGAAACCTACCTGTCGAGAGTGGTTTCCGTGCCAGCGGGGCGGTTGAGCCAGTTCTACAACGGCGTGGATGTCGAGAAATTCAGGCCGGTACTGGGGATGCGGCCGGCTATCGCCGGGTGCCCGTTCTCACCTGAAAACCACTGGATCGTGGGTACAGTCGGTCGCCTTCAGCCTGTGAAAGACCAAGCCACGCTGGCACGTGCATTCGTGCGTGCCGTCACCCTCGCGCCTGAACTCAAGGACCGGCTACGTCTGGCGATCGTAGGGGAGGGGCCTTTGCGGACTGAAGTCATGGAAATTCTCAACAGCGGTGGTGTTGCCGGCATGAGCTGGCTACCCGGCGAACGTCACGATATCCCCGAGATTCTGCGTGGCCTGCACTGCTTCGCGTTGCCATCGCAGTCCGAGGGCATTTCCAATGTTCTCCTCGAAGCCATGGCCAGTGGTTTGCCTGTGCTGGCAACTGCTGTGGGTGGCAACCCGGAACTGGTTGACGCTGGCCGCACCGGCGAACTGGTGCCCCCGTCCGATCCCGAGGCCATGGCCCAGGTCCTCGTGCGTCTGGTGCGCGACCCCGGCTACAGCGCAGCACTGGGGCGCGCCGCCAGAGCAGACATCGAGACACGCTTCAGCATGCCGACCATGGTTGGCGCATACCAGGGCCTGTATGACAGGCTTCTGGGTCGGGTCACGGGGCACTGAGTCATGTGTGGAATCACAGGGATCTTCGATACCCGCGGCGTCCGCCCCGTAGATCGCGGCGTGCTCCAGCGAATGAATGATTCGCAGCAACACCGTGGACCCGATGAGGGCAGCCTGCACCTCGAGCCAGGTGTGGGCCTGGGTCACCGCCGACTGTCGGTCATCGACATCGCCACCGGCCAGCAGCCACTGTTCAACGAAGACCGATCGGTGGTCGTTGTCTTCAACGGCGAGATCTACAACTACCGCGAGCTCATCGCCGAACTGCAGGCGCTGGGTCATGTGTTCAGCACGCAGAGCGACACCGAGGTCATCGTTCACGCCTGGGAATCCTGGGGCGAGGACTGCGTACGGCGCTTCCGAGGCATGTTCGCGTTCGCCCTTTGGGACCGTAACCGCCAGACTTTCTTCCTGGCGCGTGACCGCTTGGGCGTGAAGCCGATGTATTACGCGTTGCTGGGCGATGGCACGCTCTTGTTCGGCTCCGAACTCAAGTCCCTGCTGGCCTACAGCGATGCCCATGGCGGGCTGCGGCGCGACATCGATCCGCTTGCCGTCGAGGAGTACTTCGCCCTCGGCTACGTCGCTGAGCCGCGCACCATCTTCCGCCAGGCACTGAAGCTGCCGCCAGGGCACACGCTGGCGCTGCGACGCGGCCAGCCGGTGCCGCGTCCCCGCGAGTACTGGGACATTCACTTCACGCTCGATCGCGACATCAGCGCGGCTGAAGCGCAGGACGAACTGCTGCACCGACTGCGCGAGGCCGTTCGCGTGCGCTTGATGTCCGAGGTGCCGCTGGGCGCCTTCCTGTCCGGGGGTGTTGATTCCAGCGCGGTGGTGGCCTTGATGGCTGGCTTGATCGACGGTCCCGTGAACACCTGTGCCATCGGGTTCGACGATCCGCAGTTCAACGAGAGCGCCTTTGCGCAGACCGTGGCCGATCGGTACCACACCGAGCACCGACTGGAGATGGTGCATAACGAAGACTTCGACCTGATCGACACCTTGGCCGGCCTCTACGACGAGCCCTTCGCCGACAGCTCGGCCCTACCCACCTACCGCGTGTGCCAGCTGGCGCGCAAGCATGTCACCGTGGCGCTGTCGGGCGACGGCGGCGACGAAGCCTTCGGCGGCTACCGCCGTTACCGTCTGCACCTGGCTGAAGAGCGACTGCGCGGCAGCTTGCCGGCCGGGGTGCGCCGCCCGCTGTTCGGCCTGCTGGGCCGCGTCTACCCCAAGGCCGACTGGGCGCCGCGCGTGCTGCGCGCCAAGACCACCTTCGAGGGTTTGGCACGCAGTCCGGTGGAGGCTTACTTTCACCAGATGTCCATCCTGCGCGGGCCGGCCCGTCGCGCGCTGTTCAGCCAGCGCATGCACCACGAACTCGGTGGTTACAGCGCTTTCGAAGTGTTCCAGCACCATGCTGCACGAGCGGGCACCGACGACCCGCTGGCACTGGTGCAGTACCTGGACATGAAAACCTACCTCGTGGGCGACATCAATACCAAGGTCGACCGCGCGTCGATGGCCCACTCACTGGAAGTTCGCGAGCCTTTGATGGATCACCTCTTGCTCGAATGGCTGGCCACCTTGCCCTCGGCGCTGAAGGTGCGCGGCGACGAAGGCAAGTTCCTGCTCAAGCAGGCGATGGAGCCGCATCTGCCGCACGACGTGCTTTACCGCCCGAAGATGGGCTTTGCCGTGCCGCTTGCGCGCTGGTTCCGCGGCCCGCTGAAAGATCGCGTCCGCGACGCCGTGCTGGGCAGCCGACTGGCCGACACTGGCTGGTTCGAGCGCGCCACGCTGGAGCGGTTGCTGACCGAGCATCAGGCCGGCCGCCAAGACCACAGCGCATCCCTCTGGAGTGTGATGATGTTCGAAGCCTTCCTGCGCAACGTGGTGGACGGCTCACCGCAGGCCGGAGCTACCCACCGCGCTGAAGCGGTACCCGGTTGAACGCGATGCGCCCGCTGCACATCCTCGACCACTCCATTCCGCTGCACAGCGGCTACACCTTCCGCACCTTGTCTTTGCTGCGCGAGCAACGTGCGCTGGGTTGGGAGACCTGCCACCTCACCAGCCCCAAGCACACCGACGGTTCGGCTCTGGAGGAAACGGTGGATGGGTGGCATTTCTACCGCACACCCGCTACCGGTGGCCCATCGCGCCTGCCTGGCGTCAGCGAGGTGGCGCTGATGAAGCAGCTGACCACTCGCCTGGAAAGCGTGGCGCGAGAGGTGAACCCGACACTGTTGCACGCCCACTCACCGGTGCTCAACGCCATCCCGGCACTCCGGGTCGGGCGCAAGCTGGGGCTGCCCGTGGTGTACGAAGTGCGCGCCTTCTGGGAAGACGCCGCGGTCGACCACGGCAGCACGCGTGAGGGCAGTCTGCGTTATCGGCTGACGCGCCGCCTGGAAACCTACGCGCTGCGCAACGCCGACCATGTGTTCACCATCTGTGAAGGCCTGCGCAGCGACATCGCGGCGCGTGGCATCGCCAAAGACAAGATCACCGTCATTCCGAATGCGGTCGACATCGACGCCTTCGCCGTGGGCGGCCAACCCGACGTCGAGCTGAAGCAGCGTCTGGGCTTGAGCGGCTGCGCGGTGGTCGGCTTCATCGGCAGCTTCTATGCCTACGAAGGCCTGGACCTGCTGCTCGATGCCCTGCCAGCGCTGCTGCAACAGCGTCCCGACGTGCGCGTGCTGCTGGTGGGTGGCGGTCCGCAAGACGACGCGCTGAGGGCGCAGGCCGCTCGGATGGGGCTGGCTGACAAGGTGGTATTCACCGGCCGCGTGCCGCACCACGAGGTACAGCGCTACTACGACCTGGTGGACGTGCTGGCCTACCCGCGACATTCGATGCGCCTGACCGAACTGGTGACGCCGCTGAAGCCGCTGGAGGCCATGGCGCAGGGCCGTCTGCTGGTCGCGTCTGACGTCGGTGGCCACAAGGAATTGATCCAGCACCGCGAAACCGGCCTGCTCTTCCAGGCAGGTAGCGCGCCGGCGCTGGCACAGACCCTGGTGGATGCCCTGCGCAGTCCCGAACTGGCGGCCCGCATCCGTCTGGCCGGCCGCCGCTTCGTCGAACAGCACCGCCACTGGAAGGCCTCGGTGGCGAACTACGAGCCTGTCTACCAGCGCCTGGCCCAACGCCCCGGCCCGCGCGTGCCGCCATGAGTGCAACCTGCGTTGTGATGGCCGGGCCGCTGCCGCCTGCAGTGGGCGGGATGGCGTCGGTGCTGGAGGCCCTGGCG
>CANHOE010000129.1 GCA_947462175.1 Burkholderiales bacterium
ACCAGCGCATCGTCGGCATGGACGATCACCAGTGGCGGCAATGGAGGGAGACTCGGAAGGGCGGACACCCGGTCATCATGCATCGGCTACGCTTGTCGAGATGTTTTCAGCCTTCGAGAAACTGCTCGACCCGTATCCCGACGGGCAACCCACCCCGCCGCCGCGCGGGCTCTTTCCCTTCGTCTGGGCCTGCATCGCAGGGGCTCGCGGCCTGGTGCTGGGCATGATCCTGCTGACGGCATCGATCGGCGTGTTCGAGGCCTACCTGTTCAGCATGCTGGGCGACATCGTCGACTGGCTCGCGCGCGTGGAGCCTTCGCAGCTGTGGACGCAGGAGCGAGGCCATCTGCTGCTTCTCGCAGCCATCCTGATGGGCAGCCCGCTGCTGATCGCGTTGCAGACGCTGATCAAGCACCAGGCCCTGGCAGCCAACCTTCCTATGCGGCTGCGCTGGAACTTCCACCGGCTGATGCTCGGCCAGAGCATGCAGTTCTACCAGGATGAATTCGCAGGCCGTGTGGCCACCAAGGTGATGCAGACCGCGCTCGCCACCCGCGATGTGGTGATGATCACCTGCGACATCATGGTCTTCGTGGTGATCTACTTCGTCACCATCATCGCGCTGGTCGGCCGCTTCGACGCCTGGCTGTTGCTGCCCTTCGTTGGTTGGCTCACGCTGTATGCGCTGGCGATCTGGTACTTCGTGCCGCGTCTGGGCAAGGTGTCGAAGCTGCAGGCCGACGCGCGCTCGCTGATGACCGGGCGCATCACCGACGCGTACACCAACATCGCCACGGTCAAGTTGTTCTCGCACGCCGGGCGCGAGTCGGGCTATGTGCGCTCGGCGATGCAGGAATTCATCGTCACGGTGCATCGGCAGATGCGCCTGGTCAGCGGCTTCGAGGTGGTGAACCACCTGCTCAGCATGTTGCTGATCGCCAGCACAGCTGGTGCTACGTTGTGGCTTTGGACTCGCGGCGAACTGGGCGTGGGTGCGGTCGCCGCGGCCACCGCGATGGCCCTGCGCTTGAACGGCATCTCGCACTGGGTGATGTGGGAGATGGCCTCCCTGTTCGAGCACATCGGTACCGTGCAGGATGGCATGAACACGCTGTCGCGCCCACAACGCGTCACCGACCGGGCCGGGGCCGTGCCTTTGCAGGTCACGCGCGGCGACATCCGCTTCGACAACGTCCGCTTCGCCTATGGCGGCGAGACGCCGGTGATCGACGGCCTGTCGCTGCACATCCGCCCGGGCGAGAAGATCGGCCTGGTGGGCCGCTCGGGCGCGGGCAAGAGCACCATCGTCAACCTGCTGCTGCGCTTCTACGACGTGGAATCCGGCTGCGTGCTGGTCGATGGCCAGGATGTGTCTGCCGTGACTCAGGACAGCCTGCGCGCCCAAGTGGGCATGGTCACGCAGGACACTTCGCTGCTGCACCGGTCGGTGCGCGACAACATCCTCTACGGCCGCCCTGAAGCGGGCGATGCCGAGATGATCTCCGCCGCGCTGCGCGCCGAGGCGCACGACTTCATCCTGCCGCTGGCCGACCCGACGGGCCGCACCGGCTACGACGCGCACGTGGGCGAGCGAGGTGTGAAGTTGAGCGGCGGCCAGCGCCAGCGCATCGCCATCGCCCGCGTGATGCTGAAAGACGCGCCGATCCTGCTGCTCGACGAAGCCACGAGCGCGCTCGACAGCGAGGTCGAGGCCGCCATCCAGGCCAGCTTGTACCGCTTGATGGAAGGCAAGACGGTGGTGGCCATTGCACACCGCCTGTCGACGATTGCCGCCATGGACCGGCTCATCGTGCTGGAGCACGGCCGCATCGTCGAGGAGGGCGATCACCAGAGTCTGCTGGCTCAGGGCGGGCTGTACGCGCGGCTCTGGGCGCACCAGAGCGGCGGATTTCTGGGGCTGGATTCGGGCGACGCCGTCGAGCCGGCGGCGGACGACACGCCTCAGCGCAAGACGGGCACCTGATCAGTCGTATTGCACGTACTTGTGCTGAGCCTCGTCCGGCGTGCCCTCCAGCGACGAGCCGGCCTGTTTCGCCGGTTGCCACATCACCAGTTCCTCGATCTTCAGCGCGAGTTCGAAGTCCTTGTTGGTGATGCCCTTGGCGCTGTGGTTCATCAGCTTGACGATGACCGAGGGGTAAGACACCTCGAGGTCGGGGTGGTGCCAGGCGGCTTCGGCCAGATGACCGATTGCGTTGACGACCATCAGCGTACCTTTCCAGCCGCTGGTCTTGTACTGGCGCCGCAGGTGGCCGCCTTCATGGGCCCAGGTCGGCAGGTCCTGCTTCAGCCGGGCCGCAATCTCGCTGGCGGTGTACACCTCGCTGGGGGTTTTCTGTGTCCAGGCGCTCATCGCGGGCTCCTTGGTGTTTACGCGGGCAAGATGTTCGCACGACACCCCATGCCTGCGCCAATGGAAGCCTTTCCAGGTGTCACTCCCGGCTACGATCACCGCGAATCCCGCTGCCCCGAAAGAGTTTCTGATGGCCTCCAGCCTGCTCGCCCTGATCGATGACATCGCAACAGTACTCGACGATGTCGCGCTGCTGACCAAGGTCGCTGCGAAGAAGACCGCCGGGGTTCTGGGCGACGACCTGGCGCTCAACGCGCAGCAGGTGTCGGGCGTCAATGCCGATCGCGAGCTGCCGGTGGTCTGGGCCGTGGCCAAGGGCTCGGCGATGAACAAGGCGATCCTCGTGCCGGCGGCGCTCGCGATCAGCGCCTTCGCGCCCTGGGCCGTGACCCCGCTGCTGATGGTCGGCGGCCTTTTCCTCTGCTACGAGGGCTTCGAGAAGCTGGCGCACAAGTTCCTTCACGACGCGTCGGAACAAGCGGCCCACCACGAGCAGGTACTGCAGGCGCTGGCCGATCCGGCGGTGGACTTGGTCGCGTTCGAGAAAGACAAGATCAAGGGCGCGGTGCGCACCGACTTCATCCTGTCGGCAGAAATCATCGCCATCACCCTGGGCACCGTGCAGGATTCGCCGTTCATCACCCAACTGACGGTGCTGGTCGGCATTGCGGTCGCGATGACGATCGGCGTCTACGGCTTGGTGGCTGGCATCGTCAAGCTCGATGACCTGGGGCTGTGGCTCACGAAACGACCGGGCCACGGCTCGGGCGTGGCGCTGCAACACCGCATCGGCGCGATCATCCTGAAAGCCGCGCCCTATCTGATGCGCGCGCTTACCGTGGTGGGCACGGCGGCGATGTTTCTTGTCGGTGGTGGCATCCTGACCCACGGCCTCTCTGCACTGCACCACGCGATCGAGGCCGTGGCCGAATTGGCTGCCGACCAGCTGGGGTACTGGGTCGGTGTCGTGGTGCCGATCCTGCTCGACGGACTCGTGGGTGTGGCCGCTGGCGCGCTGGTGCTGATCGGCGTCAGCCTGGGCCGCAAGCTGTTGGCCAAGCCCGCGCCGGCCGCATGAGTCGCCGGCTCAGCGCGGTGCACTGTCGCCTGACGGTGCGCCCTTCAGTACAGCGAGATCGAGATCAACTCGACCTCGAAGGTCAGCGTCGCGTTCGGTGGGATCACGTTGTCGACGCCGCGTGCGCCGTAAGCGATCTGCGATGGGCAGGTCAGACGCGCCTTGCCGCCCACCTTCATCCGCTGCAGCCCTTCTGTCCAGCAGCGGATCACGCGGTTGAGCGGGAAAGTCGCCGGCTGGCCGCGGCTGTACGAGCTGTCGAATTCCTTGCCGTCGGCCAGCGTGCCGCGGTAATGCACCGTCACGCCGTCGCTGGCGCGCGGGCTGGCGCCTGCACCCTCCAGCAGCACCCGGTAGACGAGGCCGCTGGCGGTGGTGACATCACCCGATTCCTTCTGCGCCGGCGGCGCCACAACGGATTGCGCCCAAGCGGTGCTCAGGCAGGAAAGCGCCAGCAGGCCGGCAAAAATTTTGATTTTCAAGACTGGTCTCCTGTTCGACGCAGCGACGTCGATCGCGTCGCGGCTGCCATCATCGCCGCAATCGCAGGGCCGCGGAGCCCGGAGCTGCCATGACGCTGCTGCTCGCGCCAATGGAGGGCTTGCTCGACCACACGCTGCGCGACGTCCTGACGCGCGTTGGAGGCATCGATCGCTGCGTGTCGGAGTTCATTCGCGTCTCAGGCACGCTGCTCCCCGAGCGCACCTTCTTGCGCGTGGTGCCCGAATTGCGCCAGGGCGGTCGCACCCGCGCTGGTGTGCCGGTCCGCGCGCAGCTGCTGGGCTCCGACCCGAACTGCCTGGCCGAAAACGCCGCGCGACTGGCCTCGCTCGGGCCCGATGGCATCGACCTGAACTTCGGCTGCCCGGCAAAGATCGTGAACCGCCACGGCGGTGGCGCCGCGCTGCTTGACGATCCTGAACTGATCTCCCGCATCGTCAGCGCCGTGCGCCGTGCGGTGCCTGCGGCGATGCCGGTCACCGCGAAGATGCGCCTCGGCCACCTCGACGACCGCCGCGCGGTCGAATGCGCGCAGGCCATCGCTGGCGCGGGCGCCGACGAGCTGGTGGTGCACGCGCGCACCAAGGCCGATGGCTACCGGCCACCCGCCTACTGGGAGCGCATTGCCGACATCCGCGCGGCGGTTCATCTGCCCATGGTGGCCAATGGCGAGATCTGGACGGTGGCCGACGCGCTGCGCTGCCGCGAAGTCTCGGGCTGCCAGGCGTTGATGCTGGGCCGCGGCATGGTTGCCAACCCAGGACTGGCGCTGGCCATCGTGGCGGCGACGGAATCGCGTCAGACGCGGTCGTCGGGCGATGGCAGGGCGTTTGGCTGGTACCAGCTGCAGCCTTTGGTAGCCGATTTCTGGTCGCTCGTCTTGATGCGTGCCGACATCGCTGATCGCCACCGCGCTGGGCGAGTCAAGCAATGGCTGCATCAGCTGCGCCGCCACCATCCGGAAGCCGAAGCCATCTACCAGGCTGTGCGCACTGTCAACGATCCGACGCAGATCACCGCGCACCTCAGGAAAGCGATGCCGCTGGCCGCCTGACAGTCGCCTGCCGGCACGCGCCCACCAGCGATTCCCGAGGAACGGGCTGAACTGCCCAAAAACCGCACAGTCGACCGGCGCTGCAGAAACGTCCTGATACGAGTGGCACACACCAGCGCAGGCACCGGCGCAACAATTGTCAGTTGTTGCTTGTTGCTGTCGTTTCCCCGATGTCCATTCCACGCCCGCCGGTCAAGACGCAGCTCGGAGTCGACGAGTTGCGCACCCGCACGCACGGCCTGAATCAGCGCCATCGGACCATGCTGCTCCTGGTGGATGGCTTGCGCCCGCTCAGCGAGGTGCTGGCGCTCGGCCTGCAAGCCGGTGCCCGCACGACGCACTTTGCCGATCTGGTGCACCTGGGCATGGTCGACGTGGCGCTCGACGTCGCTGCCTCTGCCCTTGCGTCACCGTCGGTGGAAGCCGGCGACAGCGGCGGCAACACGCTGTCAGGTGTGCTCGCGGTGGATCTGGAAGCCCCTGCACGGGTGCCGAAGTTCACCATCGAAGACTCCTCGCGCATATCGCTGCAACCCGCCGAGGGCAGCGCTTCGGTGGCCTATGCGCAGCGCCGTGCGCTGGCCAAGTCCGAGCAGGAAGACCTGCACCAGGCGGTGCGGGAACTGTTGACGGATACCTTGCGCATCGACGCGCCGCTGTTCGCCGCAGTCACCTTGGTGCGGGTGCGCCGCGCGCAGACGACGCGCGAGCTGATCAACCTCGTGTGGGAGATCGAGCGACATCTGGTGGCCTCGAAGAAAAGCCAGACCGAGATGCAGACGCTGTATCGCGCCCGCGAACTGCTGGGCATGGGCAACACACAGGTCAGTACCGACTCGCCGGCGGGGGTCGACGACAGCGAGTGAGCGTTGGCGGGCTGCTGGTGCTGTGCGCCACTGCTCTACAAGTGATGCGCCGCGGCATCCGCCCGGTGATCCAGAGCCTTGCCTGGATTTCTGCACCAGACGCAGAAGCGGAGCGAGTCTGACTGAGTCAGCGCTGGCAGGAGCCTCATGCCCGGCAAAAAGCCGAAGGGCGCCTGACGAGCCATCCACGACATTCACAAAACTGAAAACGGCGCCCCAAAGTTGACCTTGAGCACCAGCGCGGACAGCCGCTGCCAGCCGTTTAGGCCACCGACGCTAGGTCGAACACCAGACCTCATTGTTTGGGACATGGGAAAGCTTTTCGGAAAGCTGTAATGGCAAAGCTACCTCAACTACCCGACGCTTGCCGACGCCATCCTCGATCAGGTCGGGCTGAAAACCACCCTCGACACCCTCCCCACGGCAGTCCGTTTCAGGCTGATCCTGGACAATTGGGCTACAGACCAACCAGTTCCTGAGAGCTTCCCCAGCGCCGCCTCGGCAACACCGTCTTGCCGTCCACGATCAGGCTGAAACAGGCGTCAATAGTCGCTGAAATACGCAAGAAGCCCCATTGCCAGCGACGCGCGATCTCCGCATGCCGCCGCCATCAAGGCGTAATTCCAAAGGCGGTGAACAGTGAAGCGATTTGTGCTCTTGGCCCCTGTGTTTGCTCTCGGAGTCGGGCTATTGGCAATGATCCCCGGCGATGTTTGTGCGTCGGGCTGTGGCATGTTGCCTATGAAGCCGATGGCCCCGATGGGCTGCGACGATGCGGTCGCGCAGTGCCAATGCGATATGAATGGACAAAACTGCAGGTGGCAATGGGTTTGCGTGAAGGGGCGGTAGGGGCCCGGTAACCCATTGACCTGGGCGGTATCTGCTCATCGCCCTTGGGCTGAACTGGCGCTTACGCGGCAAGGCAGCCCTCCAGACGAGACTCGGAGGAGTGAGCGTTGCTCTTCCACGGCAGCGCAGAAGTTGACTACCCACTACCCACTACCCACTACCCACTACCCACTACCCACTACGCACGTGAGCGCGAGTCCGCCAGCGGTTCCGCAGGCGGCGCCTCGATGGCATAGACCCGCCGTTGCGCGGCCTCCAGGGCTGCAGTGATGCTGACGCGCTTGCTCGACTGCAAGGTTGATCCCGACACGGTCTCCGTACACGCCGGGAAAAGCTTGCAGGCCAGCCATTTCTTGGCGTCAACCTGGAGCCT
>CANHOE010000130.1 GCA_947462175.1 Burkholderiales bacterium
AGACTCCGGATCGAATCCGCCATTGCATCGGGCGAGTTGTTACCGGGCGATGCGATTGACGACGTGGCCTTGGCTGGCCCTTACAAAGTTTCGCGCACACCCGTTCGAGAGGCGCTGATTCAACTTCAAGCGCAAGGCATTTTGAGCAGCACGCCTCGAGGCGGCTCCATGGTTGCCAAAATGAATTTGCAGCAACTGCTTTCTTTATGGGAACTGCTGGCAGAGCTAGAGGGCATCGCCGTGCGACTGGCCTGTGAACGCATGACAAACGAAGACACGCAGGCGTTAATGAAGTTGCATCGCAGCAGTAAAAAAATTGCTGACAAAGAAGACATGCAGGGTTGGCAAGAAGCCAACTTGAAGTTTCATGAAATGATTTACGAAGGCGCGCGAAACCCGTTTTTGCGTCAAGAAGTTTTGCGCATACGCTCTCGGACAGGGGTTTATCGGCGCCATGCATTTGGCGCCTTGGGCCGAATCAAGTCTTCATACGATCAGCATGAAAAAATTGTCAGTGCCATCGAGAAAAGAGACGCTGAAGCCGCTTCCTTATGCATGACTGATCACATGCGTCCTGGGCGTGATTCCAAAACGCTGAATGACTTCATCATGAGCTTGCCGCGTGAGTTGCTAGCGGTTTAAGTCAACCCGATGCGAGCTTCAAGCCATTGATCTTCATCAGCATGTAGATGTACTTGAGTTCTGCTTTTTCGCAATCAGGCGCGCCCACCTGACGAGCCAACGCACTTGCTGGTATTTGTAAGAGCTTTCCTTCTATTTCAACTTCTACGCGGAAATAGCAGGGGTTAAATTCGCGAAATGCAACGACAGTCCCCCAGTGGCCAATGGGCCAAGGCTTTCGGATGACGACAACTTGATCGCCAGGGCGCGCAAGGTAATCTAAGTTGTCCTCAAAAGCTTGCTGAATTTCATCGCTCGATGTTTCGGCACTGGCTTTTGCGAAATCGTTGGCAAACTCTATAAATTGTTCGGCTTTCATGTTGATAGGATCGACACGAAATGGTGTTTTCTTTAGTGCCACCGAAACTTTTTAATGATTCATGGCATTGACCCGAGCTTCACTGTGAATGTCTGCGCAGCTAGGCGATCAGAAACCGAATGCCTGAGTCGCGTTGTCCACAAGGATGGCTTTGCGCGTGGCCTCGTCTGGCGCCCAGTCGGACAGCAGATCGAGCAGCGCGGCGTTGGAGGGCGGCGGCACGCGGTTTGGATGCGGCCAGTTGCTGGCCCACAGGCAGCGGTCGGGGTGAGCACGCACCAAGGCTCTCGACAATGCTGAGACGTCGTCGTAGCCAGGTGGGCCGACCTTCGACGTCTCGTACGGCGCAGACAGCTTGATCCAGCGGTCTTTTCGTTCCAGCAAACGCAGCAGGGTCAGAAAAGCCGGGTCGTCTGGCGCCACGGGCTCAAGAAATTTACCGTTGTGATCGATGACCACCTTGGAGGGCAGACGGTCAATGACGGCCTGGCGCTGGGGAAAATCTCGCCCGTCCAGTTGCAGGTTGATGGCCCATCCCAGCGGCGCGATGCGTGCTGACATGGCTTCGATTGAATCCCATGACACCAGCCCGCCCGCGTTGGGGATGGTCATGTAGCGCACACCTCGCACACCCGCAGCGTGCAGGCTTTCGAGTTGCGGATCGCTTGCATCTGGGCTGACGATAGCGACGCCTCGCGCCGAATCGGCCAGCTTGCCAAGGGCATCAATCATGCAACTGTTGTCAAAACCGTAGGCCGTGGCCTGAACGATCACGACACGTTCTAGGCCGAGTTGCGCCTGAACCTCCTGATATGCCAACAGGGGGCCAATGGGCGGTTTGAAAGTCGCGCTGGCCGCCAGCGGAAACTGGTTTTCATAAACGTGCACATGGCAGTCACATGCGCCGCGAGGCAGGGAGGTCGGTTTCATGAAGCGGTGCCTGGTTGAAATGGAAAGCGAGCGGACAGTCTCTTTGCATGCGCTGCATTGACGGCGCCTAGCGGAATCTGCCCGCGGATAATGGCCGCCACCTGCGCGGCTGTCTCCAGAGACTGGTGCTCGATGGCGGGCGGGGTCAGGCCGCCAATGTGGGGCGTGGCACGCAAGCGTGGGTGCCGCGCTAAATCGGGGCTTGGCATTTGGTCTGGCGCGCGTCCAACATCAATTGCACAGCCAGCAATCAGCTGCTCATTCAGCGCCTGCAAGAGGGCCGTCTCGTTCACCAGGTTACCGCGTGATGCATTGATGAAGTAGGCGGACGGCTGCATGGCTTTGAAGGCAGCGGCGCCAAAGAGATTCTCGGTTTGCGGCGTGGCGCTGGCCAGACACACCACGAAATCGGACTGCGCCAAAAGCGCGTCCATCGAAACCTGCCGAATGTTTGGATGCTCGATGATGACGAACGGGTCGGCCACGCAAACGCGCATGCCGAATGCGAGAGCCAAGTCAGCGAGATAGCGAGCGATCTGGCCAAAGCCGACGATGCCCAAAGTTGACCCTCGCAGTTCGCGCCCCATCACTAACTGAGGGGACAGCCCCGATTGGTATTGCGCCACGGTAGGGCTGATGTGGCGGCCCAGGTCGACCATCATGCCAACAATCCATTCGGAGACCGAAGCCATGAATCCGGCGCTGGCATGTGTCACCAAAATGCCCTGCGCGCTGGCGGCTGTCACATCGATGTTGCGAATGTCCATCGCACAGCGGCAGAAGGCCACCAGATTCGGCAGCCTGGCCAGCAGCTCGGCGCCGCCTTCAACGCGCCGGTCGCTGATGATGATGTCGCAGTCTTGAGCGGCGGCGGCAAGCGTCTTGGCGGTGAAGGGTATTTCATCGCGCGCGCAGCGCACGGTGGCAACAGCTTCCAGTGCCGCGACTGCACGCGGGCCATAGTAATTTGCTAGCACACTGGGGCTGTGGGTCAGGAAAACTGCAGGTCGAGAGATCACGCGTGCCGCCTTGCCGGCTGCGGCGGTGCGGCCACTGAGTCGCGCTCAACCAGATCGGGTTGGAAGATGAACTCCTCCGGTTGGAGGCTGGGGTCAGCCATGCGGCCGATCACCCGTTCGACCAACTTGCGCGCCATCTGGGGCACGGGCAAACGCACCGTCGTCAGTCCCGGGTTCATCAGGGCCGAAAGAAAAAGCCCATCGATGCCGACCACTGACACATCAGCGGGAACTGACAAGCCGGCATCGCGAAAACCAGCCATCAGACCAAATGCCATCAGGTCATTGACGGCGATGATGCCGGTCGGACGCCGCGGGTCGGCAGCGATCCGCGCGGCCAACATGCGGCCAAGATCGGCCATCTCAGAGTCGCCGTAACCGGCCTGCATGCTTGCTTCGACCATCTGCGCGCTGTCAGTCAATCCTGCGGCCTTTGCTGCAGCGAGAAAGCCTTTGACCTTTGCGCGGCGGCTCATCGTTTGGCCGGCGGCGGTGACAAAGGCTAAGCGTCGGTGACCGCGCTCGATCAGGTGCTCAGTTGCCATGCGCGCTGCTGCTGCGTTATCGACCGTCACGTGGTCAACTGAAGGTGAGGCGCCCGGCGTGGCAGGCCTGTCGTAACTGACAGCAACAAGGCCGCGTTGTACGCCCTGGTCGACGTGTTGCTCGTCGAGTTGAGACGAGATCATGATCACACCACGCACACCATGCGATAAAAGGTCGTCAAAGAAACCGGTCTCAATTTCCTTGCTGCGGTAAGTGTTGCCCAGCATCACACGGTGTCCATACGTTTGCTGGGCGACGGTCTCGATCTCGCGCGCGATGTAACCATACATGGGGTTGGCGATGCTAGGCACCAGCAGGCCAAGAATTGGGTTGTGTCCCGTCTTCAGTTGCTGCGCCGCGCGGTTCGGCCGGTAGTTCAGCGCAGCGATGGCAGCCATCACAAGTGCCAGAGTCTCTCGGCTCATGCGGTCGGTGCGGCCGTTAAGAACGTTGGAAACTGTGCTGGTTGAAACACCCGCCTGCCTTGCAACGTCTTGGATGGTGCTCAAGGTCGGCTATCCCAAAAAGTAATGCGGGATCCAGGAGGCCAGACCCGGTATGAAGATAACCAGCAATAGCACCAGGATCTCGGCCAGCATGAACCACCAAACGTGGCGGTTCACTTCGGCATAAGTGGTCTGCGCGATGCTGGTCGTGACAAAAAGCAGTGGCGCCGTCGGCGGCGACACTGCGCCAATCTGGTTGCACATCACCATGACCAGTCCCATCTGGAACGGGTCGATGCCATAAACTTTGCTGATCTGGATGGCCGCGGGTGCAAACACCAGCAGCACCGCCAGCGAGTCGACGAAGGTGCCCAAGACAATCATCACTGTTGCCATGAGCAGAAGCACGATGGTGGGATCCTGCGAGAACGAGGTGACGAACTTGACCGCACCTTGATTGAACTCCAGATAGCCCAGCAGCCAACCGGAGGCGCCTGCCACGGCAATGACGCCCGAGACCATCGTGGTCATCGTGGCGGCTTCGAGCAGAATGGCTGGCAAATCGCGAAGCTTGATCTTGCGATAGAAGCCCATTCCCAGAATCAGCGCATACAGGCAAGCCACAGCACCTGCTTCGGTCGCTGTGAACACGCCGCCAAGGATGCCCCCAACAATGATCACTGGCCCTAGCAGCGCCGGCCACACCTCGAGCAAGGACTTGCCCACGGCGCTCCATTTGAATTTGCCGTGAACCACCCGCAGTTCAGGGTAGTCCGGGTGGTAGGTGTAGATCTTGATGGTGGCCATCAGAAACAGGCCGACCAGGATGCCCGGGATGATGCCACCCAGAAACAAGCCGCCGATAGAGACCTGCGCAATTGCGCCATACACCACCATCACCATGCTGGGCGGAATGATGGCGCCAATGGTGCCAGCGGTCGCAATCAGTGCGGCTGCAAAGCCAGGCTTGTAGCCAGACTTCTTCATGGTCGGAATGACAATGGCCGAAATGGCGGAAGCGTCTGCGGTGCTGGAGCCAGAAATCCCGGCGAAGATCATGCTGGCCACAACCGATGCATGCGCCAGGCCTGCGCGCAAATGACCGACCAACACACGGGAGAAGTCCACCAATTGTTGGCTCATGCCACTGGCAGACATCAGACCGCCAGCCAGGATGAAATAGGGCAGGGCCAGCAGTGTGAAAGAGTCTAGCTGCGCGAACATTTTCTGCGCAAACAAAGGCAGGACCAGATCGGGCACGGCGGCAACACCGACATAGCCCACGAAGGCGATGGACAAGAGAATCGGTACGCCCGCCAACATGGTGCCGAGCATCAGGGCAAACAAGATCCAGATCATTTGAGCCCCCAGATCATTGACACCAAGCGGCGCGTTGCCACCAATGTGAGGTAAGCACCGCCAACCACCATGGCACCGTAGGGCCAACTCATCGGGATCTCCAATCCGGGCGACTCCTGCATGTGCGCGACTTCCGCGACCTTCCATCCGAGCACGGCCATGGACACGCCAAAGGCGCCCCAAAGCAGTTCGATGCACAAGTCGAACACGAAGCGGGCGCGGGTTGGCAGCATGTCGCAGAAGGTTTCGATGTAGAGGTGAGAGCCGCGTCGCAGCGCGATGGGAATACCCAGAAACACGATCCATATGTGACCGAAGATCTGCGCCTCCTCACTCCAACTGAGGGAGGAGTTGATCACGAAGCGGTTGCCGACCTGTATCAGCGCAACCAACAGGATGGCCGCGAGGAAAGCGGCCACCAGCCACTCAACCCCGCGGTCAAGCAGTTCAAAGAAGCGACTCATCACTGAGCGCGGATCTGCCTGAGCAGTGCCTCTGCGCCAAACTCCTTAGCCAACTCGTCCTGCGCTGGCAATGCGGCTGCCTGCAGTGGCGTAAGGTCAATCTCATTGACCTTCATGCCGAGCTTTTTAACAGCGGCAAGCGACTCTGCTTCACGCACAGAAGCCAGGCCCCGAACCTTCGTGCCGGCTGTTTCCGCGGCTTTGGTCACAACAGCTTGCTCGGCTGGGCTCAGCCTGCGCCATTCAGCCATAGACAGGGCCAGCACCACTGGATCCATCAGGTGGCGCGTCATGGCGATGCAGCACGAAACTTCGTTGAGCTTGAACGACAGTGTCGTGGCTGCAGTGTGTTCGAAACCATCAAGAACACCGCCTTGAAGTGATGTGTAGATTTCGCCAAAATTCATGGGCGTGGCGTTCGCGCCCATGGCATTGATCGCGGACACAAACACCTTGGTTGGAATGGTGCGGATCTTCAGGCCTTTGAGGTCCGATGCCTGCTTGACTTCCTTCTTCGCTGTGACGACGTTGCGGTA
Organism: Burkholderiales bacterium; assembly: GCA_947462175.1. Classification (GTDB taxonomy): domain Bacteria; phylum Pseudomonadota; class Gammaproteobacteria; order Burkholderiales; family Burkholderiaceae_C; genus PBB1. The sequence goes on from CANHOE010000130.1 coordinate 6,301, forward strand.
GCCCCAGCTCACACCCCAGCTGAGCACCTTGAAGCCACCTTTTTCCATATCAGCCGAGAGCTCCTTGCCCACGGGGCCATCGAGCACCTTCAGCGCATGGTCATAGCTCTTCCAGACAAACGGAAGGCCCAGCACGCCAACACGCTTGACGAACGAGGCGTATTCGGCTGCTCCGCCTGTGGTGCCTGATGCGCCGGAACCGAGGCGCATGGCTTCGATGACTTCACGCGACTGGCCCAGCTGGCTGTTTGGGAAAACGCGCACTTCGAGGCTTGGCGATTCGGCGTTGACGAGGTTTGCAAATTCGGTGGCCAACATGGTGTTGTCCACCCCCAAATCGGCGGGGCCGGCGGTGTGGATGCGAAGCAGGCGCTTGGCGGGGGCCTGCGCTGCAGCGGGCAATAAAACACTCACCAAAAAGGTCAGCGCAAAAGCTGTGCGAATGAAGCGGTTCATATCGTTCTCCTGTCGTTGTAAATCGATTTAGTGGAACGATACATCTGGATCAAAGCTATGCCATAAGGGGTTTTCCCGCGGTCTTGAGATGAATCAAGCCGTTCATCGCGTTAAAGACTCAATGGCGCCGCTAACAATGAGAAAAAATAAATAAATCCATGCCAACGCCAAGGTGATGCCGATCAAATTCAGGGGGTAACGAATCGCTTGCGAAGGCGCGCCTTGCTTTTGACCTGTGACCATGGCCTTCACTAAATTTTCTTTTTGCATGAAGCTCATGATGACCGCTGCGGCCACGTGAATGACAACCACCCCTAGCG
>CANHOE010000131.1 GCA_947462175.1 Burkholderiales bacterium
GCGTCGACACGCGCAACACCGCCGACGAGGCCATGTCGACCTCGCGGGCGATGACCGTGAAGCGCGTGTCCTGCACGCTGTAGGTCCCCACGATGGCCGTCGCGGCGGCGTACGTCTGCGTGTGAGAGGTTGCGGCTTCCCGCGTGAGCGCATTCAGCCCCGCGGGGCTGAGCTTGAGCCGGGCCGCCAGTTCGGGGTGCACCACCGACAGCTTGCAGACGCTGGAGATGCTGGCGCGAAACAGGTCGCCGAATGAAAGACCCAGCGCATCGGCCTGCAGGGTCTGGACGTCCACCAGGTCGGGAACCACGACATGCCCCGGCGCGTCCTGTCCGGCAGGCGGTTCGGCCATCGCGTCGCCATGGTGCTTGCGCGCGGCCTGGGCCGGGCACAGATCGGTCGCGAGGAGTTCGGCCAGGTGCTGCAGGTCCAGCCGCGAGATACGCTCGTCCTGAGGGACATAGCAGTCCGACGGAACGCCCGTGGTGTTCAGTGACGAGCAGGCTGCCAGCACCGGCAACGTGCTGCCGACGGCCAGCGCCCTGACACGGGCCATGACCCTCGGCTGTCGTGTGATCGATTTCAACGGGTCAGGGCGATCACGGGCAGCGCTCGGGGCTTGTCGATCAGGCCGGCAACGAAGCGATCGCGCGCGAAGCGCGTCTGGGCGGTCGACACGACCTCGCCGGTAGCCAGGTCGATGATGCGTGCGCTCAGCAGAACGCCGTCTGCGGTGTCCGTGTAGGTGCCTGTGAGCACCTGGCCTGCAGGCAAGGCCTCGCGAACGCGCTTGATGTCGCGGCTCAGCGAAAACTCCCCCGCCTCGTTGATCACCATGCTGCGACTCAAGCGCAGGTCGGACACCGCCCAGTTGCGCACCTGCATCTCGTGCATGAGGTTCTCGCCCACGAGCCGACCGAAGCTGGAGCTTTCTCCGAGGTCGTTCAGGTTGGCAAAGCTGGTGATGACGGTGATGCGCTTGCGCACGTCCACGTTGGAGTTGCGATCAAGCTGGTCCGCCAGGAAAATCAGCCCGGCGTTGAATTTGCCAGCACCGCTGGTGCTGGTCACGTTCGGGATCGGTTCGAACTCGCGAATGCTGGTGGCTGCCGCAGGGGCGCTCTGTGCCGTGCCGGCAGGCGTGACCACTGTCTGCGCATGTGCCAGCGGGCTGCACAAGACAAGCGCCAGGGCGGTGATTTGGGGAATGGTGCGAATGGACATCGGGGTGGCCTCAGAGTGAGCAGTCGTTCGCACGCCCTGAGCTGGCCCGCAGGTCGGCAGCAGCGGAAACGGCGGGGCGGACGCGCTCAAGGTGGTCCGGAGCCTGGGCGCGATAGGTCACCGGGTAGTCGTTGCAAGGCGCTGGGCGCGCAACGGCCAGACCGTTCGACGGTGCTGCGGCGCAATCCGTGCACGGTGTCGCCGCCTGAGTTGGTGCGCTCACCACGATCGTGAGCGGTGATGCACAGGCCGTGAGAAGGGCCAGGGGGGCCAAAACGGAAAAGCGCAATAACCTGATCATGGGAGCCCTCAACCCGTTTGACGGATGACGCAGTAAAAAGCGTAAAACGCTTTAAAGTGAAAACAACTATACCAGTCCGATCGCGGCGAGGCAACGCAGTCGAGAGTCGCTGCCGGGCGGCTTTTCGAACAAAGTAGCCTCCGGATTCTTGCAAAAAGGTAAACTGATCTTCCTGCGTCGAGGCGGCTCCCGAATGGCGCCAGGTCCGATTCGACGCTGCACCGCAGCGCAAGGAGACAGAGGACGATGTTCCCACAGGTGCCTTCGGGTGCAGGCGTCGTGGCCGTGCCGGCCTCACGGGTCGAGTCCCCGGTCGTGAGTGCGGCACAGGGCGTGACGCCTGTCAGCCTCGATCCCCATGCGCCGCGTGCCGCGGCCCCGCCTGTCGGTCTGGCTGGCGATACCGGAGTGCCGGTCAAGCAGCGTCTGGAGGTCACATCCGACCTGCGAAGCGGCGCCCAGACTGCACCGCTGGCGGCGGGTGCTGTCGCGAGCCCGGCAGCCACCCTGGATTCCGCGCTCCAGTCCTTGCTGCAGAGGCTGCAGGCCTGGGGTCTGGCGGCCATGCCCGAGGCCTCGACGTCCGAGCTGCTGAACTGGCCCGCGGGGAATGCGCCTGTGGCCGATACACCTGAGGGTGCACTGGCGCAACTGCGCGACGACCTGGGTCGATCAGCGATGTTCGCTTTTCATCCAAGGATTGCGTCGATGCTGGGTGCGGCTGAACGCCGCAGCGCATCGGAACGTGGGGCCTCGGCCTCGACTCCGCCAGACGCCCGGACAGGTTTGCCGTCAATCAGTCAGGACGTTGCCGACAGTCTGGCTGCCGAGAACGCTGGCGAAGCGACGGATACGGGACGAGCCATGCCTTTGAATTCACCAACACTTTCCATCGACCAGGCCCAGCAAGGGCTGCAGTTGCTGTTGCAGGGCCGGCTGCGCTGGGAGGGCGAACTGACCCCGGGTGTGCCTGCTGAACTCGAACGCAATGATGTCTGGGAGGAAGACCCCGATCGCCCCGGCACCTTGCAGCGGGGCACGTCGGTGCGGGTCAAGGTGTCCTTGCCCGACAGTGGCGAACTCGTCGTCGTTGCGCAGCAGATTGCCGATCGCTACACCGTGGCGCTACAGCCCGATGCGCGCCACCTGGGTCGCTTTGATGCAGCGATCTCCGACCTCCAGCAGGCGCTGGCGCCGTTGACGCCGAATCCGGTGGCGCTGACCCTCCAGCCACCCGCGCCTGGAAGCGCGCCCTTGTCATGACTGCATCGGGTCGGTCGACCGCCAGTCAGGCCGTGGCCTTGCGCTACGAGGCCAACGCCATGGCGCCTCGCATCGTTGCCAAGGGTGAGGGCTTCATGGCTCAAGCCCTGATCGACCGGGCAAACCAGGCTGGCGTTCCGCTCAATGAATCGCCGGAGCTGGTTCAGCTGCTGATGCAGATCGATCTCGACCAGCTGATTCCACCAACCCTCTATGCGGTGGTCGCGCAGGTGCTGGTGTGGGCATACAAGGTCGACCAGCGTGAGCCGAGCCCCGACCGCCCGGGCATGCCGAGCCGCTGAGTCAGCGACCCTCAGACCGACAGGCTGCTGACCTCGCGGTAGGCTTCCAGCAGCTTGTTGCGGACAGCCACCATGCCCTGGAAAGAGATGCTGGCCTGCTGCATCGAGATCATCACCTGCTCGATCGAGACGTTCTTGTCACCGAGCTGGAAAGCCTGAGCCTGCGCTTGGGCGGTGTTTTGTGCGGCATTCACATCGCGCACCGCATCGCGCAGCAGCATAGGGAAGTCGATTCCGCCGGCGGCGATGTCTGCAGCGGGTGCCGGTTTCCCGCGTGCAGCGCTCTGCATCGCCTCCATTCGGGCAAGCAAGGCATCGACACTGGGCAGCGTGGTGATGGTCATGGTGTGTTCGGTATGTGGTGGTTTCAGATGTGCTGCGGGTAGGCGCCGCCCGCATCGTTCATGGCGGTGGACCCCGCAGGGATGTCGATCGAAGATTCGGCGCCGTCGGGTTCGCAGTCGGTACCGACGGTGTCGGCCGATGGTGAGCCCGACTGTTCTCGGTAGGCCTTGAGCTTGTAGCGCAGGGCCCGTTCGGAGATGCCCAGGATGGCGATCGCTGAGCGTCTATTGCCACCCACCTGGTCAAGCACGCCCAGGATGTGTTCGCGTTCGACATCGCGCACGTTGCGCACCCGAGTGACCGTGCCTTCGGGCAGCGCCACGGGCACGGTGGGTGGCATGTGCATCGCCGCCAGAGGCAGCACGGGCGCGGCCAGCGTGGATTCGGTGTCGGCCGCGTCGACCTCCGGGGTCTCGCACGGTGGCAGTTCGAGGTGGACCGGTTCTATCCATGGTGCTTCGCTCAGCAGCAGGCCGCGCTGGATGGTGTTCTCCAGCTCGCGGACGTTGCCGGGCCAGCGATAGCGGCACAGTGCAGCCTCGCTGGCCTCGGAGAGGCTGCGGTCCTGCATGCCGAAGCTCACGCCATAGCGTTGAACGAAGCGGCGCGCGAGCGGGACGATATCGCCCGGCCGTTCGCGCAGCGGAGGCACCGGCACCGGAAAGACAGCCAGCCGGTAGAACAGGTCGTCGCGGAATCGCCCGCTCGCCACATCGGCGCCCAGGTCGCGGTTGGTGGCGGTGATCAGCCGGATGTCGATCGCGATGCTTTGCTGGCCGCCCAGCCGCTCCACGGTGCGCTCCTGCAGCACGCGCAACAGCTTGACCTGGGTGGCCGGGGCCATCTCGCCGATCTCGTCAAGAAACAGCGTGCCGCCCTGAGCCTGTTCGAACTTGCCGGCTTGCTGCCGGGCGGCGCCGGTGAAAGAGCCTTTCTCGTGACCGAACAGAGTGGCCTCGAGCAGGCTTTCCGGGATGGCGGCGCAGTTGATGGCCACGAACGGGCCCGCGGCGCGTCGTGACGACAGATGGATGTGCCTCGCCATGACCTCCTTGCCGACGCCCGACTCTCCGGTCAGCAGCACGCTGGCGTCGGACACGGCCGCCCGCTCGGCCCTTGCAACCGTCGCGCGCATGCGGGCGTCGGTGCACAACAGCCCGCTGGCCGAGGGGGCAGGGTCCGTACCTGCCGCGGATGCCGGCAGGTGCCGCCGAACTGCCTCGACCAGTACCGCGGTGGAAAAGGGCTTGAGCAGCAGTTCGCGAGCGCCGGCCTTCAGCGCGGCGATGGCCAGCGGTGCGTCCGCGAAAGCCGTCATCAGCAGCATTGGTGGGTGCTGACGGCTCGCACGCACAGTGGTCAGCAGCTCCAGGCCGCTCATGCCGGGCAGCCTGAAATCCGACACGACGAGGTCGACGTCTGCACCCGACAACGCCGTCAGTCCCTCTTCGGCACTGGCCACCGGGGTGACGCGCAAGCCGGCGCGGCGCAAGGTTGAGAAGAGCGCCTCACGCAGTTCGGGATCGTCCTCGATCAGCAGCACGTGGGGCCCCACTGTTGGCGTCGGCGTGGCTGTGGTCGAGATGATGTCCATGGTCTTCATACAGCCGGCAGAACCGGCAAGGACAAGGTGAAGGCGGCGCCTTGGGGCGAGCACGGGCTGTGCGTGAGCTCTCCGCGATGCGCATGTGCCGCAGCGCGCGCCATTGCCAGGCCAAGGCCGGTGCCGTTGGCTCGGCCGCTGGCGAATGGCTCGAACAGGCTGGAGGCGATGGCCGGTGCGATGCCGGGCCCCTGGTCGGCGACGACAATGTCCACCCGGTGTCCAGCGTGCAGGCAACGCACGCTGATCACGCTGTCATGCGGCGCGTGCTGCAGTGCGTTTTCAAGCAGCGCCAACACAGCCGAGCCGATCTGCAGGCGGTCCATGGCCAATTCACAACCCTGGGCCTGCCAGTCAGCGTCCAGGCGAAGTCTGCGCTGGGCCATCTGAGGCACGATCAAGGCCAGCTGCTCGCGAACCAGGGGTTCGATTGCGCTGACTGCCTTGGTGCGCACACTCGTGCGAACAAAACTCAACATCCGCGTGATCAGGGCGTCCAACTGACCGAGTTGCCCGACCAGTCGTTGCGCCATGCCCACCCGTTCCTCGTTGTCCAGACCGAACTCGCCCAGCTGACCTGCGTACAGCGTGGCGGTACAAAGCGGTGTGCGCAGCTGATGGGCAAGCTCGGCGCTCATGCGCCCCATGGCGGCCAGCCGATCACGGCGGGCGTCGTTCTCGCGCTCACGCAGCATCTCGGTCACGTCTTCCAGGCGGATCAGCTGACGCGTCGAGTCCGTGTCGTCCGGCAGCCAGGTCACATTCACCACGCGGGCGGACTCGCCGCGGTCGGTGTTGTAGTTGTCACTGCTTCCTTGACGTCGCCAGTCTGTGGGTATCTCCCACACCGAGTGCACTGCCAGGCACGGCAGCAGAGCCGCGGCAGCGCCATTCAGTGCGGCCACCCGCCCGTTGTGGAGCGACACCAGGCCGAACGGAGCCGACGAGAACATCGAGCCCAGGTGCGCTTCGGCGAGCGTGCGCCGGCGGACTTCTTCATGAAGACGCGTCTTGGTGCTCTCGAGGTCGGCGCGCAGTCGGTCCACCGACTGCTCCAGCGCCTTGTCCTGCCCGGCAAGCTCCGAGGTGTGCGCAGCGAACGCAGCCAGCGCAGCTGACAGCGTGTCGATCGCAGGCGAGTGCGCAGCGGAGGGAGCGGGAGAGGTAAATGTCACGGTATCGAGAGTTCGTGCATCCCCGAGTCTACTGCTGATATCAAATAAACAGTGTAAATCGGTTATAACCTGTCCATGGATAGTTTAATTCATGGATAACAGCGCTGCTACTCAGGGTGGTTCCTCCGGCAAGGTGCCGCCCGACATGTCGACGCTGGTCGGCCGAGCGCGCGCTCTTTCCGAGCGCGTCATGTCGCTGGCGATGCCGCAAAGGCTGATTCTGGGCGCCTCGGTCATGCTGGTGCTGGCGGTGATGGTCGCCGTTCTGCTGGGCGACCGCAGCCGCGATGACTACAAGGTGCTGTTCTCCAATGTCGCCGAGCGGGACGGCGCGGCCATCATCGCGGCGCTGCAGCAGATGAATGTGCCTTACCGGTTCACCGAGGGTGGTGGCGCCATCATGGTGCCCGGTCCACAGGTGAACGAGTCCCGACTGCGGCTCGCCGGGCAGGGGCTGCCCAAGGACGGCTCGGTGGGCTTCGAGTTGCTGGAAAACCAGAAGCTGGGCACCAGCCAGTTTGTCGAACAGATCAACTACCAGCGCGGCCTCGAGGGCGAACTCGCCAAGACCATTCAGTCCATCTCGCAGGTCAAGCAGGCGAGGGTGCATCTGGCCATCCCCAAGGGATCGGCCTTCAGTCGAGATGAACAGAGGCCGACGGCGTCGGTGGTGCTGGCGTTGCACTCGGGCCGTTTCCTCGATGAATCGCAGATCACGGCGATGACGAATCTGGTCAGCTCGTCGGTGCCGCAGATGAGCCCGCAGTCGGTCACGGTGATGGACAACGATGGCAATCTGCTTTCGCC
>CANHOE010000132.1 GCA_947462175.1 Burkholderiales bacterium
CTTCCTAGAAGAGGGGATGCATAGCCAGATAAAGTGCGTAAACAAACTATACAATCAAACAATTACTTAAGCCATTAAAAAATCACTTGTATCGTGCACTCCGACCGGCCGGAGCCCCTGACGCTTGCTTTGCCCTGGGTTCCGATGACCGCGGGGACATCCTTTGTCTCCATTCAGCGGGGTTTCACGCCTGTGAGGTTGCTCGATGAGCCGTGATTCCTTCGGGGGCTTCGTTCTCGCGTTTCATTGCGTTCCCGCCTGGGTCGAGCCTGCGATCGAGATGTTCTGGTCCGCCGTGGCGCGAGCGCTGCGGGCCCAGGGCCAGACACTGGTGCTGGTTTCCACCGTGCCGCTCACAGACCGCGAGCTTCCGGTGGTCAGCATTCCGTACCTTCTCACGGAGTTCCCTGTCGACGCCGGCACCCTGGCCGGCACGCCTGATGCTGAGTTGGTCGATGAAATCGGGGCGTGGTGCGGTTGCCCGCCGGACAAAGCCAGGACGGCGGCGCAGTCGGCCTCTGCCTTTTTCCAGGAGCTGCTCGACACCTTCGAGCCGTCTGCGGTAATCGGCTGGCAGAGCATGAATCCGGCGTCGCGGCTTTTGCGCCAACTGGCCCGTCAGCGCGACATACCGTGCTGGATGGCCGAACGGGGGTGGATCCGCGGCACGCTGATGCTTGACCTCTGTGAGAACAACTTCCTGAGCGAGCTCAATCTGAGCCTGCCGCTCAAGCGTCTGGCCGAAGCCTATCGGCATGACGAGCACGCGTTCGGGGCCGAGGTCAGGCGCCTGACGGAAAACAGCTGCCGTTCGCGGTATGCCTCGCCTGAATTCTGTTCGCGGGAGGCATTCCTGGCCCGGCACCACATTCCGACGGATGTGCGAGTCTTCGTGTTGATGACGCACGGCGAGCCGCATCTGAACGCACTGCCGCGTGGCCGCATACGCGTCAATCACAGCACCTCGCGTGAACGCTTGCAAGCCGATGTCGACAGCCTGGCCCATGCGCTGGCGCGGCAGGGCAAGTGGCTGCTTGTGCAGGAACATCCGTTCAACGACGCGGCCGGCGCTGCCCTCGTGTTGCCGCAGCTGCCAAATGTGCTTCGCGTCACGGAGTCGGTTGATACGCTCATCGAGTGCGCCGACTGCATGCTTTTCACGCTGTCTACCGTGCAGTTCGATGCGGCCCTGGCCCGCAAGCCGTTCGGCCTGTTGAGCAGGGGCCCGCTGTCCCTGGCCGGTGGCCCGCCCCAGCGGACAGACCATGCTTCGACCGAGGCCTTTCTCGACAGCATCGAGGATGCTGACGCCTGGCCGGCTCGTCGCCTCATCATCGATCGGCGCCTCGCGTTCCTGCTCAATCACGTCCTGCTGCGAACCGACGATGATGCGGCGCGGATCGATTCAGCCCAACGAGTGGCCGATCTCCTCGGTCCGCTCACCGCCTGCCCACCTGCCGATCTGGACCAGCGCTTTTCGCAGTTCATTGCACGTTGGCAATCACAGGCGCTGCAGGGCAACTGACGCCGGGCTTCCGGTCGCGCCGTGTGGGCGCCATGTCGAAGAATCTATGCGAACGCGCTAAACGACTTGCGCACACCCGCCGTCAATGAAGACAGTGGGCGCTTGAATGTCAGGTGTCTGCGGCCAACCAACCCCTCAGGAGCTAAAAATGGCATCAGTTATCGCCACCAACAACGCCTCGGTCATCGCCCAAAGCAACCTCTCTGGCGCCCAAAGCGCCCTGGCCACCTCGGTCCAGCGCCTGTCTTCTGGCCTGCGCATCAACAGCGCCAAGGACGACGCCGCCGGCATGGGCATCTCGATGAAGCTGCAGGCGCAGATCACGAGCAATAACGTCGCTGCGCGCAACGCCGGCGACGCCATCTCGATGGTGCAGACCGCTGAAGGCGGCATGCAGGAAGTCTCGTCGATGCTGCAGCGCATGCGCGAACTGGCCACGCAGGGCAACAATGCCTCGTTGAACGACACGCAGCGCGGCTACATCTCGAACGAAGTCACCGCCCTGGGCGATGAAATCAACAAGATTTCCACCCGCACCACCTTCAACGGCGCGACCTTGCTCGACGGCTCCATCGCCACCGCTGGTTCGGCCTCTGGCACCTTCCAAGTTGGCGTGGCCCAAACCGACACCATCGATATCAGCAGTCTGATGCAGGACGTGTCAACAACCGGTGGGCTGTCCGCCTTGGGCACGGCCATCACCAACTTGGCTAGCAGCACCACCGCGGTCAACATGTCCGCCCTGGGCACGGCCGTCGACACGGCCATCGACACCATCGCCGGCTACCGGTCTGATCTGGGTTCGATGAACAACCGCCTGGACCACAACATCGCCAACCTGCAGAGCCAGGCACAAGCGCTGACCGCGTCCCGGAGCCGCATCACCGACACCGACTACGCGGCTGAAACCGCCACGCTGTCGAAGACCCAGGTGTTGTCTCAGGCCGCCACAGCGATGCTTTCGCAGGCCAACCAGATGCCTAACTCGGTGCTGTCACTGCTGAAGTGATCGATTTGAGTTGAGCCACTGAGGGCCGGCCGTGTAACGGCCGGCCCTCAGTCATTTGATGAGGTTGCCCAGATCTCGCACGATGCCTGGGACCAGGCGGCCTGTGACATCTAAGCCACAACGGCGAGCCCATACGACAGCTGGCTGCAGCGCGAACCCTGTTCACATCCGCCGCCATCGACCACATGCAGCGCCTGCTGGTCGATCATCACGCGTGCCGCGCGTCAGGTGCTCCGGCCTTCCAACCTGCGCTATCTCCCGCCCTCTGGTTGCGATGACAAAGATGACATCTACCTTGTAATAAGGGTAAGGTGACAAAATCACGTATGTGCGTGACTTCGAGCGCCGGCTTGACGCGCGGAGCCGGTCGCCCAGTGCCCAATCGGGTCCATGTTCCGCGCCGTTCGACGACGCGGCCGGCACGCTCGCAAACCCTCGCACCAACCTCCGCATGTCCACCACAGCCTCCATCACCCCGACCACGATCACAGCGCCCGAGCTTCCCGGCCTGATCGACAACCTGCCCGCAGGCGTCAAGGCGCTGTCGTTGGACTGCTTCGACACCTTGTTCTGGCGCAAGGTCGTTCGCCCGACGGACGTCTTCTTCAACCTGCAGGGCACACCGCTGTGGGCCTCGGTGGGCATCACCGCTCAGTTGCGCGCCCGGGCCGAGGAGTTGACTCGCAAGCGCCGCTTCCTGACCAGCGGCACGACTGAAATCTCGATCGAGGACATCTACCGGACCCTGCTGAGCACTGGCGACACGGCCGATGTTTCGAACTGGGTGGCGGCAGAGTTGGAGGCCGAGGCGGCGCATGGCTTCATCTATTTCCCCGTGCTCGACCTCATTCGCCGCGCCCGCGCGCGTGGCCTGCGGGTCTTCATCGTCAGCGACATCTACTATTCGGCGCGCCAGCTCAGCACGCTGCTGCAAACAGTCATGGGCGAAGACTTCCGCCTGATCGACCGGGTCCATTGTTCGAGCGACCACGGGCGGAACAAGTCGCAGGGCCTGTTCGAGCCGGTGTTGCAACGGGAGAAGCTGGCGCCCCACCAAGTCCTGCACCTGGGCGACAACCCCGAGGCGGACTTTCACGGCCCGGCTCGCCTGGGCTTGCACGCGCGCCACCTGGTGAACCTGCCCGAGGTCCTGCTGCCGCTGTTGGAAGCTCGCGAGCAGTCCGCGTTGCAGCTGATGCCCGAATTGCGCCAGGCCTGCGGGGTGCCCAGCGCCTATCACGCCTTGTGGGCCATGCAGGGCGCTGGCTTGGAGGGCGCGGCACGCAAGATCGGTTATCTGGCCCTGGGACCGATCTTTCACGCCTTCTCGATCTACCTGCGCGACCAGTTGGCCCGGCTCGCCGAAGGTGGCCGCCCGGTCAAGTACGCCTTCCTGCTGCGGGACGGCCACCTGCCCTCGCTGGCATTTGCCGCGTTCAGTGGCTTGCAAGGGTGCCCGCAGGTCAACGTCTCGCGACTGACCGCTGCGGCCGCCGCCCTGCGCACCCGCGACGACGTGATGCTGTTCCTGTCGAAGAACCTGGCGCCGACCAACCTGAAGGAAGTCGCGGCCCAGCTGATGCTGCCGCCGGAAATCTCGCAGGACATCATCGCCAAGGCTCAGCTGGAGCGGCGGCCGGAACGGGCCTTCTGCAAATTGGTGATGCGTGACGACAACCTCAGCAAGGTATTCCAGGCGTCAAGGCAGATCCGCCAGCGCCTGTACACGCACCTGCGCCAGCAGACAGGCCTCGCGCGCGGCGACACGCTGGCACTGATCGATCTGGGCTACAGCGGCTCCGCGCAGACCGCGCTATCGGCAGTCTTGCGCGACGAACTCGATGTTGATCTGCGGGGCATCTACCTGATCTCAAGCCGCGCCAGCGCGCAGCAGACCGACCGTTGCGGGCTCGTCGGCGCGGACTGGGCCGACGAACGCCTGATCCTGACGCTGACCGCCTATATCGGCACCTTCGAGATGCTTTGCACCAAGGCCCAGGCTTCGGTCATCGACTACACCGAGGATGGCGAGCCGGTGCTGGGCGCAGTCGGCACCAAGGGCCAGCAGTCGGCGGTGGTACAGCAGATGCAGGCTGCTTGCGTGCAGTTCGTCGCCGACGCCGTGGCCCTGCCAGCGCGCTGCCAGCCGCGCTTGACCGCGCAGGAACTGGGCCGCCAGGTCGTGGCCGACCTGGGTCGACTGCTCTATCTGCCGGAACGTGACGAGATCGCCTGCCTGACGGGTTTCGAATTCGATGTCAACAAAGGCTCGGACCTGGTACTCGCACTGGCCGACCTGCCCGCCGGCACGCGCGAGTTCAGGCGCCATGGTTGGGCGATGATTCACAACCAAGACGCCGAGATGCGTATCGGCTATCCGATGGAATTGCGCTATCTGGATCTGGCGCTGTCGACCACCCTGATCGCTGCCCACCGGTACGGCTTCGGCATCCGGCCTGGTCTGGCCAGTTATCGCCTGGAATCGGTACCGGTGCTCTATGCCACGGCGACCGAACACTGGCAGGTCCCGATCGAGGCCCGCGCTGGCCACGATGGCTATTTCGTGATGAACCTGATCCTGAATTCCAAGTTGAGCACCGCGGTACTGTGGGGGCAGCAGCACGAGTGGCTGCAGATCGACAGCATAGAGAAGGTCTTGCTGACCAACCACAGGGACCGCAAGCTGCTGACCCTGGGCTCGGACGTGTTGCTCGATGGCATCGAGCCGATCGCCAATGGCCTGCTGCACTGTAGTCAGCAAGGCCTGATGTTCATCGCGCCCGGCCTGGCCAGCGACGACCGGCGCTACCGCATTCAGGTGGTCTACCGGTCAATCGCAGCCCGGGCTACTGCCCCTGCCGCACCTGTCGCGGATGGCGCAACCGGGGCCACGGAAGACGGATGGCGCCACTTCAGCGGTGGCTAAACATTTGACAGCTCAACGCCGTCAATAAAGGTATGGGGCCAGCGTCCGGCTGAATCCCCGAGCCCAGATCCACTCAGGATATTCAAATGTCTTCGATCATCGCCACCAACAACGCCTCGGTCATCGCCCAGAGCAATCTCTCAGGCGCCCAGAATGCCCTGGCCCAGTCGGTCCAGCGCCTGTCTTCTGGCCTGCGCATCAACAGCGCCAAGGACGACGCCGCCGGCCTGGGCCTTGCGCAAAGGTTGCAGTACCAGATCACCGGTAGCAGCGTTGCTGCGCGCAACGCCGGCGACGCCATCTCGATGGTGCAGACCGCTGAAGGCGGCATGCAGGAAGTCTCGTCGCTGCTGCAGCGCATGCGCGAACTGGCCACCCAGGGCAACAACGCCTCGCTGAACGACACGCAGCGCGGCTACATCTCGAACGAAGTCACCGCCCTGGGCGATGAAATCAACAAGATTTCCGCCCGCACCACCTTCAACGGCGCGACCTTGCTCGACGGTTCCATAGCCACCGCTGGCTCGGCCTCTGGCACCTTCCAAGTTGGCGCGGCTCAAAACGACACCATCGACATCAGCGGTCTGATGCAGGACGTGTCAACAACCACCGGGCTGACCGCCCTGGGCACGGCCATCACCAACTTGGCTAGCAGCACCACCGCGGTCAACATGTCCGCCCTGGGCATGGCCGTCGACACGGCCATCGACACCATCGCCGGCTACCGGTCTGACCTGGGTTCGATGAACAACCGCATGGACCACGACATTGCCAACCTTCAGGCCTACACGCAATCGCTGATCGCGTCCAAGAGCCGCATCACCGACACTGACTACGCGGCTGAAACCGCCACGCTGTCGAAGACCCAGGTGTTGTCGCAGGCCGCCACGGCCATGCTTTCGCAAGCCAACCAGATGCCCAACTCAGTGTTGTCGCTGCTGAAGTGATCGGGCTGAACTGAGCCACTGAGGGCCGGCCGTGCAGCGACCGGAAATTATTCATTCGAACGGAGCCAAGCACCATGTCAACTGTCAACCCCAACCAAGCGTCCTCGGCTGTTCTGTCCACCTTGTCCACGCTGGACCGCCCCGCGTCCGGTGTTGCCACCTCGGCCGCGCCGACGCGGGCGGTCAGCGAGCGGCCTCCGGCGGCGATGTTGGTTTCTGCCGAGGAGGTGGCTCAGCCCTCGCGCGAGGCGGTGGCGCAGGCGGCCAAGCACATTGAATCGTTTGTGAAGTCGGTGGGCCGGTCGCTGGACTTCAGCGTCGACTCGCGCACCGGCCAGAGCGTGCTGCGGGTGATGAATCCGGAAAACGGCGAGCTCATCCGCCAGTTGCCGGCCGAGGAAACCCTGCGCGTGGCCGCGGCCATCGACTACATGCAGAGCGTGCTCGTCAACCAGCGCGCCTGATGGGCCCCGTTTGCCCATCCCTGAACATTGAAGAGGCACCATCATGGCTGTAGGTTCTGCCAATGCCGCCACCGCCACCAGCGTGCTGGACGTCGCCTCCATCGTGTCGGGTCTGATGCAGGTGGAAAGCCAGCCACTGACC
>CANHOE010000133.1 GCA_947462175.1 Burkholderiales bacterium
AACCGACTCACACAGATCGCCACTCGCACAGGCGACGATGGCACCACCGGCCTGGGCGATGGCAACCGGGTGTCGAAGGACAGCCTGCGCGTGCACGCGATGGGCGATGTCGATGAACTGAATTCACAGCTTGGCGTGCTGTTGGCCGAACCCTTGCCCGACGATGTGCGCGAGCTGCTGGTGGTGATCCAGCACGAGCTGTTCAACCTCGGGGGCGAGCTGTCGATCCCGGGTTATGAACTGCTGAAAACCACGGCCGTGATCCAGCTCGATGAAGCCCTGGCGCACTACAACGACACGCTGCCACGGCTGAAGGAATTCATCTTGCCGGCGGGCACGCGCAGTGCGGCGCTGGCGCATGTGGCGCGCACGATTGCGCGGCGTGCGGAACGTGCGGTGGTGGCCCTGGCCGCTGGCGAGGCGGTACGCGCAGAGCCGCGGCACTATCTGAACCGGCTGAGCGACTTGCTGTTCGTGCTGGCCCGCGTGCTCAACCGCGCCAACCTCGATGGCCTGGGCGGCGACGACGTCTACTGGAAGAGCGAGCGTCTCGCCCAGCAGGACGCGGCCGAATAAAGAGGGATTGCGGGCGGCAGCAGCGCTGCCGCCACGCTCAGCGGCGGCGTGCCTTGATCGCGCTGCCCAGGGTGTCGAGCACCGCCAGCGTGTCATCCCAGCCGATGCAGGCGTCGGTGATGCTCTGCCCGTAGGCCAGCTTCGCCGGGTCGTCCTTGCCGGGGCTGAACTTTTGCGCGCCGGGGTTCAGGTGGCTCTCGACCATCACGCCGAAGATGCGGCGGCTGCCACCGGCCAGCTGGGTGGCGATGTCGCGAGCCACGTCGAGCTGCTTCTCGTGCTGCTTGCTGCTGTTGGCGTGCGAGCAATCGACCATCAAGGTGCCCGGCAGCTTGGCAGCTTCCAGGTCCTTGCAGGCGGCTTCCACATGCGCCGCGTCGTAGTTCGGCGCCTTGCCGCCGCGCAGGATCAGGTGGCAGTCGGGGTTGCCGGTGGTCTCGACGATGGCGACCTGGCCGTTCTTGTGCACGCTCAGGAAATGGTGCGGACGGGCGGCGGCCTGGATCGCGTCGGTGGCGATGCGGATGTTGCCGTCGGTTCCATTTTTGAACCCAATAGGCGCCGACAGCCCCGACGACAACTCCCGATGCACCTGGCTTTCGGTGGTGCGGGCGCCGATTGCGCCCCAGGCGATCAGGTCACCCAGGTACTGCGGCGAGATCACATCGAGGAATTCGCTGCCGGCGGGAACACCCAGCCGGTTGATTTCCAGCAACAGCTGCCGGCCCATGCGCAGGCCTTCATCGATGCGGTAGCTCTCGTCGAGGTAGGGGTCGTTGATCAGCCCTTTCCAACCGACGGTGGTGCGTGGCTTCTCGAAGTAGACCCGCATCACCACTTCCAGCGTGTCGGCGTAGCGCGCACGCTGTTCCTTCAGCTTGTGGGCGTAGTCGAGTGCGGCGGCCGGGTCGTGGATCGAACACGGCCCGACGACAACCAGCAGCCGGTCATCCTGGCCAGCCATGATGCGGCGGATGCGCTGGCGGGTGTCCGCCACCAGGGTCTCGATCGCCGTGCCGCGAATCGGGAAGAAGCGGATCAGGTGCTCGGGCGGCGGCAGCGGGGTGACGTCGCGGATGCGTTCGTTGTCGGTCTCGCTGGTCTTTTCGATGAGGCCGTAGCGGCCTTCGGAGGCGGCATTCTGGTGAGTCATGTGAGGTTCCAGGGTGCGGGTCAATTGGGGAGAGTTCAGGCGCTGTCTCAGGCGGTTCCGCCGACGGTCAGCCCGTCGAGACGCAGCGTTGGCTGGCCCACACCGACCGGCACGCTCTGGCCTTCCTTGCCGCAGGTGCCCACGCCAGTGTCGAGCTTCATGTCATTGCCGATCATGCTGACCCGCGTCAGGGCATCGGGGCCGTTGCCGATGATCGTCGCGCCCTTGACCGGGTACTGGATCTTGCCGTTCTCGACCCAGAATGCCTCGCTCGCCGAGAACACGAACTTGCCGCTGGTGATGTCGACCTGCCCGCCGCCGAAGTTCGACGCATACAGGCCGCGCTTCAGTCCGGCGATGATTTCTTCTTTTGTCTTGTCGCCCGACAACATGTAGGTGTTGGTCATCCGCGGCATCGGTACCGCTGCATAGCTTTCGCGGCGGCCATTGCCGGTGGGCTTGACGCCCATCAGCCGCGCGTTCATCGCGTCCTGGATGTAGCCCTTCAGGATGCCATCCTCGATCAGCACATTGCGCTGGCTGGCGTTGCCTTCGTCATCCACGTTCAACGAGCCGCGGCGATCAGGCAGCGTGCCGTCGTCGAGCACCGTCACGCCCTTGGCCGCGACACGCTGGCCAATCAGGCCGCTGAAGGCGCTCGAGCCCTTGCGGTTGAAGTCGCCCTCCAGGCCGTGGCCGATCGCTTCATGCAGCAGCACGCCGGGCCAGCCGGACCCGAGCACCACGCTCATCTCGCCGGCCTTTGCAGGGCGCGAGGACAGGTTTGTCAGCGCCGCGTTCACCGCGTCGTTGACGTAGCTCTCGAGCAGGCCGTCGTCGAAGTGGCCGTAACCGAAGCGGCCACCACCGCCACTGCTGCCGGTCTCGCGGCGCACCGCGCCCTGGATGGTCTGCTCGGCGATCACCGTGACGTTCATGCGCACCAGTGGCCGCACGTCGGCGGCCCGCGTGCCGTCAGCCCGCGCGACCAGCACCACGTCGTACTCGCCGGAGAGGCTGGCCATCACCTGCTTGATGCGCGGGTCCTTCGCCCGGGCCATCCGCTCGACGCGCTCGAGCAGCGCCACCTTCTGCGTGCTGTCCAGCGAAGCGATCGGGTCCATGGGCGCGTACAGCACCCGGCTGCCGGCCACCTTGCTCGCGGTGTTGACCTTGACACGCCGGCTCTGGCCGGCCGCGGCGATGGTGCGCACCGTTTGCGCGGCGTCCATCAGCGCGGCTTCGGAGATGTCGTCGGAATAGGCGAAAGCCGTCTTTTCGCCAGCCACTGCGCGCACGCCCACCCCCTGGTCGATGCCGAAGCTGCCGCTCTTGACGATGCCCTCCTCGAGGCTCCAGCCCTCGCTGCGGGTGTACTGGAAGTACAGGTCTGCATCGTCGATGCGGTGGGTGGCGATCGCCTGCAGGGCTCGCGACAGCGAGGCCTCGGTCAGGCCGAAGGGCTCGATCAGCAGCTGCTGGGCAACGGCCAGACGTTCGATGGTGGGTTCGCGCGAAATCATGGAAGCACTTTCAAAGCCTTGAATTCATTGTAGAAGTGAGCCGCTTCCGCGGTGATTTCAAGGGTCTGTCGGGGGCGCGTCCTTCAGCGCAAGCGCCCGCGCGTAGAGCGCATTGCGTGCCGCGCCGGTCAGCGACGCGGCCAGCGACACCGCCTGTTTCAGTGGCAGCTCGGCCAGCAAGGTCTGCAGCACGGTGTCATCGCGTGCGGTGGAGTCAGCCGACGCGGCGGCCGCCACGGCATGCACAACCAGCACGAACTCGCCTCGCAGCCGGTTCACATCGGCCGCCAGCCATGCAGGCAGCGCTGATGCGGGCAGTGTCGCCACCGTCTCGAATTGCTTCGTCAGCTCGCGGCACAGGGTGACGGCGCGCCCGCCACAGCGCTCGGACAACCCCTGCGCCAGCGATTCGATGCGATGCGGCGCTTCGAACAGAACTTGGGTCCCGTTGTCCGCAGCCAATGCCTGCAGCGCGAGGGCGCGTTCGTTGCCCTTGGGAGGCAAGAAACCGATGAAGCGAAAGCCGCTGCCGACAGTGTCGCCGGCCACGCTGACGGCAGTGATCGCGCTGCTGGCGCCAGGCACAGCCACCACCGCGCGTCCGGAGGCCACCACGGCTGCAACCAGCGCCGCACCCGGATCGCTGATCGCTGGCGTGCCCGCATCGCTGACATAGGCGACGCGCTCACCGCGCGCCAGCCGGGCCAGCACATCGCCCGCGGACGATTGCTCGTTGTGCTGATGCACGGCAAACAGCGGCTTGTCCAGACCCAGATGGCGCATCAGCGGCGTGGTGTGGCGAGTGTCTTCGCAGGCCACGGCATCCACCAGCGACAGCACATGAATCGCACGCAAGGTCAGGTCGGCCAGGTTGCCGATCGGCGTGGCCACCACATAAAGTGCGCCCACAGGATACTGTTGGCTGCCCGCGGCTGCGGCAGCCGCCTGGAGCAGCAGGGAGGCGGTGTTGGTGGTCACGACGAAGGCGGTGGGAGATGTCGGCGAGGCCCGCGCGTTGGCGCATCTGTTGGCCCACGGGCTCGTGCTCGTGCATCGCAATTATCGGGTCGCTGCCGGGCCAAGAGCGCGCGGTGGCGAAATCGATCTGGTGATGCGGGACCGCGATGGCACGCTGGTGTTCGTCGAGGTGCGGGCGCGCAAGAACGCAGGATTTGGCGGTGCTGCAGCGACGGTGGGCATCGCAAAGCAGCGCAGCCTGGTGTTTGCTGCGCGTTGCTTTCTGCGAGGCTTCGCCACGCCGCCGCCCTGCCGATTCGATGTCGTCGCGATCGATGGGGATCACGTTGAGTGGTTGCGGGCGGCTTTCGAAGCTGAGTAGCCGGCGAAACCAGCTGTGCACCACAACCGCACGGAACCTGTGCACCACATCGGCGTCTATCATCGATCGTCATGATTGAACAACGTATCCAGCAGCAATTCTTCGACAGCGCCGACTTGATGTACGCGGCCGCTGACGTACTTAGCAAGCCCATTGCCGACGCGGTCGACGCATTGATGGGCTGCATCACCGCGGGCGGCAAGCTGATGGTTTGCGGCAATGGGGGTTCGGCCAGCGACGCGCAGCATTTCGCGGCCGAGTTCGTGGGCCGCTTCGAGCGTGAGCGCCCCGGACTGGCGGCCCTTGCTTTGACCACCGACACCGCCATCCTCACCGCCATTGGCAACGACTACGATTTCAACGCCATCTTTTCGAAGCAGGTGCAGGCTCTGGGCACCCCGGGCGATGTGCTGATCGCGATCAGCACCAGCGGCAATTCGGCGAATGTGCTGGCCGCCGTGGAGGCCGCCCACGCGAAGGACATGGCCGTGGTTGCGCTGACAGGCCGCGCCGGCGGGAAGTTGGGCCCGTTACTCACTGACACGGACGTGCACATCTGCGTGCCTCACGATCGCACAGCCCGCATCCAGGAGATCCATGGTTTGGTTCTGCATTGCCTGTGCGATGCGGTCGACCAACAGTTACTCGGAGAACAAGAGTGAATCGAATCTCGAAGCTTGCTGCCGCCACATTGGCCGCAGTCACGGTCTCGACCAGCCTGACGGGCTGCTTTCCCTTGCTGCTGGGCGGCGCGATGGTGGGCGGCACAGTGGTCTACACCGACCGGCGTACTTCCGGCACCCAGCTGGAAGACGAAGCCATCGAATTGAAGGCCTCGAACCGTCTGAGCAAAGAACTCGGCGAACGCGCCCGCGCCCGCGTCAGCGTCGTCAGCTACAACCGGCTGGTGCTGCTGACCGGAGTTGTCAGCGGCGAGGCCGACAGGGTGGCCGTCGGCCGCCTGGTCTCGGGTGTCGACAATGTTCGCTCAATCGTCAATGAGGTGACGGTGGTCAGTGCGCAGCCGACCAACACCATCGCCAGCGACGCGCTCGTGACCAGCAAGGTGAAGGCCTCGTTGGTCGATTCGAAGGACATCTTTGCCCAGTCGGTGAAGGTCGTCACCGAACAGGGAACGGTCTACCTGATGGGACGCGTCACCGATCGCGAGGCCAATCGCGCTACCGAGATCGCTCGCGGCGTCAGCGGCGTTGACAAGGTCGTGCGCGTCTTCGAGATCATCTCCGAAGCCGAATTGGCCAACATGCAAGCCCCGGCACCGCCACCGCCGCGCCCGGAGCGCTGATGACTTGACCCCACCCGCGTGGGGCTTCTCAGCGAAGTCGAGTGATCAGGCTCGAGGTATCCCAGCGGCGCCCGCCAGCGGCTTGCACATCGGCGTAGAACTGATCGACCAACGCCGTGACTGGCAGCCGGGCGCCGTTGCGCTGAGCTTCGTCCAGCACGAGACCGAGGTCCTTGCGCATCCAGTCGACGGCGAAGCCGAAGTCGAATCGGTCTTCGACCATCGTCGGGCCGCGGTTGTCCATCTGCCAGCTCTGTGCGGCGCCCTTGCCGATCACCCCGAGCACTGCCTTCATGTCCAGCCCGGCCTTTTCGCCGAAGGCGATCGCTTCGGCCAGGCCCTGCACGAGCCCGGCGATCGCGATCTGGTTCACCATCTTGGCCAGCTGGCCGGCGCCGCTCTCGCCCAGCAGCGTCACCGCTTTGGAATAGGCCATCGCAACCGGCTGAGCGCGTGCGAATGCGGCGGCATCGCCACCGCACATCACGGTGAGCGCACCGTTGATGGCGCCGAGGTTGCCGCCGGACACTGGGGCGTCGATGAATTTCAGTCCGAGCGGCAGCGCAGCAGCGCTGAGCTCGCGCGCCACCGTGGCCGATGCGGTGGTGTGGTCGATGAACACCGCGCTGGATGTCATGCCGGAGAAGGCGCCTTGCTCGCCCAGCACCACCGAACGCAAATCCTGGTCATTGCCGACGCAGGCGAACACCAGAGTCGCCCCGCTCACGGCCTCGCGCGGCGTAGATGCGGCGTGGCCACCGTACTCGGCCACCCATGCATCTGCCTTCGACCGGGTGCGGTTGTAGACGGTGACCTGATGCCCGGCACGGGCCAGGTGGCCGGCCATCGGGTGGCCCATCACGCCTAGTCCCAGAAAGGCAACGCGCTGCGCGGGAATCGGATCGTAGGTTCGTGTGCTCATCGCCGAATGCTACAGATGCACGCCGAAACAATCACGGCGACCGTCATGCGCGATCAAGCAACGCCCAAGGCACGGGTCTCCCGAGCCGATGGGTGGCGCTAACGGGCTGGCAGGCCCGTTGGCCCTCGGCAGCCGCAAGGCCCCTCCGGACCCTTGCGCGCGGCCTCGGCCCCTTGGGGGCAG
>CANHOE010000134.1 GCA_947462175.1 Burkholderiales bacterium
CGTGAAGCTCTCGGCCCACAGCGTGCGGATCGGCGTGAAGTAGCCAACGAAGGTAAAGCCGGTGTAGACGCCTATCGCCAGCCATGCCGCATGCTTGGCGCCCTTGCGCCACAGCCGATCGATGCTGCGCGGCCCGGCATCCCGCTTCATCCGCGCGATGCGGTCACCTTCGATGCGACGCTCGACCCACAGGAAGATCTCGGTGTAAACCGTCTGCGGGCAGGTGAAGCCACACCACAGCCGGCCCGCCACCGCGGTGAACAGGAACAGCGCATAGGCGCAGATCACCAGCAGCACCGTCAGGTAGATGAAGTCCTGCGGGTGCAACACGAGGTTGAAGATGTAGAAGCGCCGCGAGGACAGGTCGAACAGCACCGCCGGACGGTCGTTCCAGCTCAACCACGGCAGGCCGTAAAACACCAGCTGGGTGAGCCACACCATCGCCCAGCGCCAGCCGGCGAACCAGCCATGCACGGCACGCGGATAGATCTGGCGACGCTTCTCGTAGAGCCAGACGGTCTCGCTTTCGCCGCCGGTCTCGGCAGGCACCGGGACGATCGGAATCACCGGCGGCATCACGCTCGGCGCTTCAAGGCGAGCGCCGGGCGTCGCCGCGCGACAGGCTCATCACGTAGGCACCGAGCACACGGATCTGCTCCGGTGTGAGTCGCTGCGACTGCGCCGGCATGACATTGGTCTTGCCGTTGCTCACCATCGCGACGATCGCCTCCTCGCCGAAGCCGTGCAGCCAGATCTTGTCGGTGAGGTTCGGCGCGCCGATCGCGGTGTTGCCCTTGCCGTCCGCACCGTGGCAACCCGCACAGACCACGAATTTGGCCTGGCCGGCTACCGCGGCGGCAGCGTCGGTCGCATTGCCTGACAGGCTCAGCACGTACTGCGCCACGTTGTGCAGGTCCTTCGCGTCGCCGACCACCGCCGCCAGCGGCGGCATCATCCCCACACGGCCTTCGGTGAGTGTCTTCACGATGCTGGCGTGGTCGCCGCCGTGCAGCCAGTCGTTGTCCGTGAGGTTCGGGAAGCCCTTGCTGCCGTGCGCGTCTGATCCGTGGCAGGCGGTGCAGTTGTTGACGAAGAGCCGCTCACCGATCGCCATCGCCGCCGGGTCCTTCATCAGCGTGTCGGCATCGGCCGACGCGTAGCGCGCATAGACCGGCACCATCGCGTCGCGTGCGGCCTGCTGTTCGGCCTGGTGTTGGCCGGTGCTGCTCCAGCCGAGGCTGCCCGCGTAGCTGCCAGCGCCCGGGTACAGCACCAGGTACACCAGGCTGAAGATCACCGTGATGATGAACAGCCACATCCACCAGCGCGGCAGCGGGTTGTTCAGTTCGGTCAGGTCCTCGTCCCAGACGTGGCCGGTGGTGTTGTCGTCCTTGCCAGCCGCGCCATTGGCGCCGACCATCACCTTGCGGCGCGCCGCGACGCCCAGCAGCACCAGGCAGGCGATCATCGACACCACCGAGGCGACCGCGACAAACACCGACCAGCCTCCGGAATAGAAGTCACTCATCGCGGGCTCCTGTCGTCTTCCAGCAGCGGCAGTTGGGCCGCTTCGGCAAAAGCCGCAGCGTTCTTGCGCGACCAGGCCCAGCAGACGATGCCGATGAAGGCAACGAGCGACAGCAGCGTCACCACAACGCGCAGGGTGTTCACATCCAAGTTCAAGTCCACGAGTGGCTCCTCACTTGACCGAGGTGCCGAGCACCTGCAGATAGGCGATCAGCGCTTCGAGCTCGGTCTTGCCCTGGACGGCCTCGCCGGCCTGCGCCATGTCTTCCTCGCTGTAGGGCACGCCCACGGTATGCAGCGCGCGCAGGTGCTTGGGCATCGCGGCGGCATCGACCAGGTTGGTGGCCAGCCACGGGTAGGCCGGCATGTTCGATTCGGGCACCAGGTCGCGCGGGTTGATCAGGTGCACGCGGTGCCACTCGTCGCTGTATTTGCCGCCGACGCGCTGCAGGTCCGGGCCGGTGCGCTTGCTGCCCCACTGGAAGGGGTGATCCCAGACGAACTCGCCCGCCACCGAGTAGTGGCCGTAGCGGAGCGTCTCGGCATACAGCGGCCGGATCATCTGCGAGTGGCAGTTGTAGCAACCCTCGCGGGTGTAGATGTCGCGCCCGGCCTGCTCTAGCGCGGTGTAGGGCTTCAGGCCCTCGACCGCTTGGGTGGTCGAGCGCTGGAAGAACAGCGGCACGATCTCGACGATGCCGCCCACGGCGACGACCAGCAGGATCAGCACGATCATCAGCAGGTTGTTGGTCTCGATGCGGGCGTGACCGGTCGGCGCGGGTTGGTTGTCTGTCTTGTTGTTCATCGCAGGTTCCCGCTCAAGCATGGGCCGGCAGGGCCGGTACCGGCGTCGCCACGGCACGGCCCGTGGACACGGTCATCACCACGTTCCAGGCCATGATCAGCATGCCGGTGAGATAGAGCACCCCGCCGAGCAGACGCACCATGTAGAAAGGGTGGGTCGCCTTGACACCTTCGACGAAGCTGTAGACCAACGTGCCGTCGGGGTTGACCGCGCGCCACATCAGGCCCTGCATCACGCCTGCGATCCACATCGCGGCGATGTACAGCACGATGCCGATGGTGGCGATCCAGAAGTGCAGCTCGATCGCCCGCACGCTGTGCATCCGCGTCTGGCCGAACATGCGAGGGATCAGGTAGTACAGCGAGCCCATCGTCATGAAGCCGACCCAGCCCAGCGCGCCGCTGTGCACATGGCCGACGGTCCAGTCGGTGTAGTGGCTCAGGCCGTTGACCGTCTTGATAGACATCATCGGACCCTCGAAGGTGCTCATGCCGTAGAACGACAGCGCCACGATCAGGAACTTGAGAATCGGGTCGTCACGCAGCTTGTGCCAGGCGCCGCTGAGCGTCATCACGCCGTTGATCATCCCGCCCCAGCTCGGCGCGAGCAGGATCAGCGAAAACAGCATGCCGATCGATTGCGCCCAGTCCGGCAGCGCGGTGTAGTGCAGGTGGTGGGGGCCCGCCCACATGTAGGTGAAGATCAGCGCCCAGAAGTGCACGATCGAGAGCCGGTAGCTGTAGACCGGCCGCTCGGCCTGCTTCGGGATGTAGTAATACATCATCCCCAGGAAGCCCGCGGTCAGGAAGAAACCGACCGCGTTGTGGCCGTACCACCACTGCACCATCGCGTCCTGCACGCCGGCGTAGGCCGAGTAGCTCTTCATCGCTCCCGCCGGAATGGCCGCGCTATTGACGACGTGCAGCAGGGCCACCGCCAGGATGAAGGCGCCGAAGAACCAGTTGGCCACGTAGATGTGGCGCACCTTGCGCATTCCGATGGTGCCGAAGAAGACGATCGCATAGGCCACCCAGACCAGCGTGATCAGGATGTCGATCGGCCACTCCAGCTCGGCGTACTCCTTGCCCTGGGTGTAGCCGAGTGGCAGCGAGATGGCCGCAGCGACGATCACCGCCTGCCAGCCCCAGAACACGAAGCGCGCCAGCAAAGGCGCAAACAGCGGCACCTGGCAGGTGCGCTGGACCACGTGGAACGACGTCGCCATCAGCGCGCAACCACCGAAGGCGAAGATCACGGCGTTCGTGTGCAGCGGCCGAAGCCGGCCATAGCTGAACCACGGAATGCCGAAATTCAGTTCAGGCCAGGTCAGCTGAGCGGCGATGACGACGCCCACCAGCATGCCGACCACGCCCCACAGCACGGCGGCGAGGGCGAACCAGCGCACAGGCAGGTCGTCGTAGACCGTGGCTTTCGGCGCTTGCGCAAGGTTCATGCAGAACTCCTTTGACGATGTCGTGAGGTGCCTGTCGATTCTTCGGCGGCCTGCCCTGCCGGGCCTTGATCCGCATCAAGCGCGGCGCCCGGTACCCCGTCGCTGGCGGCGAGGATCTGTTCTCCCACCACATCGATCTCGTCGAACTGCCCGGCGCGCAAAGCCCAGGCAAACACCCCAAGGATCGCCAGCATCGCCAACACCGACATCGGCACCAGCAGGTAGAGGATGTCCATCGCGCTCAGCCCGCGCGGCGCAGCCGCAGCGCATTGCCGACGACCAACAGAGAGCTGGTCGCCATGCCGAGGCCGGCTGCCCACGGCGGCAGCAGGCCGGCCAGCGCCAGCGGCACGCACACCACGTTGTAGGCGGCAGCCCAGGCGATGTTCTGGCGGATCACCTTCAGGCAGCGGCGCGACAGGCCCCGAAGCACCATCACATCGCCGATGCGGTCGACCATCAGCACCGCATCGGCCTGGCCGCGTGCCAACAGCGCGCCTGCCCCCATCGCCAAGGACACATCCGCCTGAGCCAGCACCGGCGCGTCGTTGATGCCGTCGCCAAGCATCGCCACCGTCTCGCCAGCGGCCTGTGCGGCGCGCAACACCACCAGCTTGTCTTCGGGGGTGGCACCACCGATCGCTGAATCCAGGCCCAGTGCGGAGGCCATCCGCTGCACACGGTGAGGCGCATCGCCTGACAGCAACGTGATGCGTACCCCGTCGGCTTGCAGCGCCGCCAGGGCGCTGGCGACGCCGGGGCGCAGGGTTTCATCGAACCGCAGGCAAAGCAGGGGCCGGCCCAGCTGGCCGAACCAGGTGCACAGACCCAGCTCACCTTCGTCGGCGGCATCGGCCGGTGCCGCTGCCGGCCCTGTCACCCATTGCAGGCTGCCAAGGCGCCAACACCGGCCATGAGCATCCTCGCCCTCGATGCCGGCGCCCGGCTCCTCGCGCAGCGCCTGCCAGTAAAAAGCAGCGGCCGCCGCCGGCCGCGCCGCAGACAGGGCCTGGGCCAGCGGATGCAGGGACCAGCTCGCCAGAGAGGCAGCCTGCGGCAACAGCGCCTGGCCATCGCACACCGCACCGCGCCACGGTTCGCAACCGATGTATCTGGGTTGGTCCTCGGTCAGCGTGCCGGTCTTGTCGACGAACAGCCGCGTGCAGCGGGCCATGCCTTCCAGCGCTTCCAGGCGGCGCAGCAGCACGCCTCGCCGCATCAGCGCGTTGGCCGCCGCCAACAGCGCCGACGGGGTGGCCAGCGACAGCGCGCAGGGGCAGGTCACGATCAGCACCGACACCGCCACCCACAGGGCGCGCGACGGATCGATCACGCTCCACACCGCCGCCGCACCGCCTGCGAGCAGCAGCACCGTCCACAGGAAGGGTGCGGCCCAGCGGTCGGCCCAGCGAGCGCTGGCCGGGCGTTGTGTCTGCGCCTCACGCATCAGGGCAACGATGGCTTCGTGACGGGTGTCCGCTCCCGTGCGCAGCACCTTCATCAGCACCGGTGCCTCGAGGTTCACGCTCCCGGCGACCACCTCGTCGGCCAGGACCTTGCGCTGCGGCGAGGACTCGCCGCTCAGCAGCGCCTCGTCGGCCGCGGTGCAGCCCTCGATCACATGGCCGTCGGCCGGAAAGGCTTCGCCGACAGCCACCTGCAGCCGATCGCCGACGCACAACCGTGCCAGGCCCACGCATTCGGTGCGGCCATCGGGCAGCCGCCGGGTGGCGGTCTCGGGCAACGCACCCAGCGCCTCCTCGAGAACTTCAGCGGCGCGATGGCGGGCTCTCAGCTCAAGCGCTCGCCCGATCAACAGCAGCGTCACGAACATCGTCAGCGAATCGAAGTACACCGCACTGCCGAACGGGCCCTGCGGGTCGAAGGCCGCGCCGCTGCTGGCGATGAAAGTCACTGCGATGCCGATCGCCACCGGCACGTCCATGCCGATGTGCCGCGTGCGCAGCGCCCGCCAGGTGCCCGCAAAGAACGGACGCGCCGAGAAGGCCATCACCGGCAGCGCCATCACCCAGCTGCCCCAGTTCAGCAGGTGCTGCAGATCGGGCTCGATGCCGCCCGGCCCAGCCACGTAGGACGGGGTTGCGAGCATCATCACCTGCATGGCGCAGAAGGCCGCAACAAACAACTGCCACAGCGCCTGACGAGATTCCTCACGACGGCCTTCTCGCGCAGCGGCAGCGGTGTCGGGCCGCGCGTCGTAGCCAGCGCGCCGAATCGCTTCCACCAGCGCCGAAGCGCAGGTGCGCTCTGCGTCCCAGCGCACCGTTGCACGCATCGCCGCGGCGTTGACGCTGGCTTCGATCACACCATCGACGGCTCGCAGAGCCTGCTCGATCGGTGCGGCGCACGCGGCGCAGGTGATGCCCGACACCTGCAGCGACGACACCCCGATGCGCTGGCCCTCGCAGCCGCTCGGCGGTGCCAGCCAACGGGTGAACCGCGCGGTCTGTTCAGGCTCGTCCAGCACCGACGCCGACGCTGTACTTCGCAGCGGCGTGACAGGTCGGTGTGGGAAGGTGGTCGTGCTCATCGGCGCGGGCTGCGTGCGCAGCCACGGTCCGACGAGTCTGGATGGCGGTGTGGGCGCGGGCCTTGATCTGGATCAAGGCCCGGTCATACGCCTGGCGCGGCGCCTCCGCCGCCCGAACGCTTCAGGTCAATGGCGGGGGCGGGCGAGACTTTGGCGCTCGAGGCAGCTCGCGCGCTCGGCGACGTCGACCAGCGCGCTGCACCGCGCGGCGGCGTCGTCGATCACGGCCGGCGGAGTGCGGCGGGACGACGAATCCCTGTTCCGTTCGAGCTTGAGCGGGGCCGTGGATTTCTGGCCCAGCGGGATGTTGATCTGCGGCGTGATGGTGCCCTCGGGCCGCGCGTGGTCGGGCGGCGAAACGTTGTCTCGCTTTTCCTCTGGTGTCAGCAGCCGCGGCCCGGGCTTGCCAGCAGGGGCCGACGCCGTAGCGGCAGGTGTCGCCGGGGCGGGCTGGGCCTGAGCCCCAGCGCAAGACAACAGCACAAGTGAAACCATCAGGGGCAGACATGGGACCGTCTTCATCACCTATCCTGTGCGGACTGGAAAGCGCCTCGCGGTGCCCCGGTGTAGCACGTTCGGCCGATCCGGTCTCCAGAAGATTTCCCATGCCCCTCCACACCCTCCCCGCGCTGACC
>CANHOE010000135.1 GCA_947462175.1 Burkholderiales bacterium
AATGTGCTCGACTTCGTCGACTGGATCGCCAAGCGCTGCGGTGGCGAAATCGAGAACGACGGCGGCACGTCTTTTTCAAAAGGACCGGTCGAAACCGAAAGGCACAGCGTGCTCGATGTCGCGCAGACCATCTCGGTGATCATCAGCCTCGCCGAGCGGGGTGAAGAGCAGAACGTGGTGACGCTGAGCACGCTGCATGCCGCCAAGGGCCTGGAGTGGTCGCATGTGACGCTGGTCGGCGTCAACGAAGGTCTGCTGCCTTTCCGCTCCGACGACGAAGACATGACGGCCGAGAGACTGCACGAAGAGCGCCGGCTGATGTACGTTGGCATTACCCGCGCGCGCAGCACGCTGCAGGTCAGCACGCTGCGCCGCCGCAAGAAGGGCCGCGACACGATTCAGGGCGTGCCGAGTCGTTTCATCGGTGAGATGAAATTGCACGAGGTGACGATGAAAGAGGATCCGCGCGAGAAGCTGAAGGCGTTGCGTGCGGCGGCGGCTCAGCGTGCGGCGCAGGCGGCGACTGTTGCGATCAAGACCTAGGGGGTATTGGTTGCTGCCGAGGGCGCGGGGTGACCGGCTCCGCTCATGTCCCCCGGGCCGGGTCGACCTCCGAACATTTCCGGCAAGGTCAAATCCGGCCCTCCTCCTTTACTTCGCTGCGCCGGTCCCCCCACGCCCTCGACCGCCGGCAACATCGTTGCATGCAAAGGCTTCAAACCTTTGACTGCTTCGGTGTTGAAAGGAGCGTTGCTGTGGGTCGCTGTGTGGAGTGAAGTAAAGGGGGAGGGCCGGCGGAACTTCAGCCGAGCAAATGGCTGGTGAACCGGCCCGGAGGACATGAACGCAACACAGTGGCCCATCGCAGCGCTCACGCGCGGAATTGCGCAAGTTGGATGTGCCAAAACAAGCCCGAATCAGAACCCCTCTTCAACCAGCTCTGCCGCGCGGATCAGCGCGCGGGCCTTGGCTTCGGTTTCGCGCCACTCCAGCTCGGGCACCGAATCGGCAACCACGCCGGCTGCGGCTTGCACGTAGAGCATGCCGTCCTTGACGATGCCGGTGCGGATGGCAATGGCCACGTCCATGTCGCCGGCGAAGCTCAGGTAGCCGCAGGCGCCGCCGTAGATGCCGCGCTTGACGGGCTCGAGCTCATCGATGATCTCCATCGCCCGAACCTTGGGCGCGCCGGTCAGAGTGCCGGCGGGGAATGTCGCCTTCAGCACGTCGAGGTTGGTGATGCCGTCTTTGAGCAGGCCTTCGACGTTGCTCACGATGTGCATCACGTGCGAATAGCGCTCGACGGTGAACGCTTCGGTGACCTTGACGCTGCCGGTCTTCGCGATGCGGCCGATGTCGTTGCGCGCGAGGTCGATCAGCATCACGTGCTCGGCACGCTCCTTCGGGTCGGCGCTCAGCTCGGCTTCGAGAGCCAGATCATGCTCCGGCGTCGTGCCACGCGGCCGGGTGCCGGCCAGCGGGCGGATCGTGACCTTGTCGCCAGCGCTGGTGTGCTCGCGACGCACCAGGATCTCGGGCGAGGCGCCGACGATCTGGAAGTCACCCATGTCGTAGAAATACATGTATGGCGAGGGGTTCAGCGAGCGCAGCGCGCGGTACAGGCTGAGCGGGCTGGCGCTGTAGGGCTTGCGCAGCCGCTGGCCGACCTGCACCTGCATCATGTCGCCGGCCGCGATGTATTCCTTGGCCTTCAGCACTGCGGCGAGGTAATCGTCTTTCCTGAAATCGCGAAGCACCTCGTTGGGCGTGCTGCGTTCGATGGCCGGCGCCACGACACTGTTCTTCAGCCTGTCGAACAGCGCGGTCAAGCGGCGTTTGCCACTGGCCAGCGCGTCTGGCTGTGTGGGGTCGGCATAGACGATCAGTGACAGCCGCCCTGACAGGTTGTCGATCACCGCCAGCTCTTCACATTGCAGCAACAGGATGTCGGGCGTGCCCAGGCCACCGGGCAGTTCGGTGTGAGCCAGCTTCGGTTCGATGGCGCGCACGGCGTCGTAGCCGAAGTAGCCGGCCAGGCCGCCGCAAAAGCGCGGCAGGTCCGGCTGCAGGGCCACCTTGAACCGCTTCTGGTAGTTGGCAATGAAGTCCAGCGGGTTGCCGGCATGCGTTTCCACGACCACGCCGTCGGTCATCACTTCGGTGGTGGAGCCGGTGGCCCGCAGCAGCGTGCGCGCAGGCAGGCCAATGAAGGAGTAGCGCCCGAATCGTTCGCCGCCGACCACCGATTCGAGCAGGAAGCTGTGCCGCCGGTGCGCGTCGGACGGCCGGCCGGCGTCGTCGGTGCAGGCCAGCTTGAGGTACAGCGAAAGCGGTGTTTCCAGATCGGCAAACGCTTGCGCGATCAGTGGAATGCGGTTGTATCCCTCGAGGGCGAGGCGGTCGAATTCGGTGTCGGAGATCACGTTGCAGGGCCCTCCACGGCCTCATGGCGGCGCTCAACGGCCTTGCCCCCATTATCAGCGGGGCGCTTGGTGAGCGTGGCCGCGGTCGCTGCCTAGAATGCGACGATGGCCCATCCTGAATTCACCTGCTCTGTCGCTGTGCGACATCTGCCCGAGCAATCCGACCCGAAACTGCGGCAATACGCATTCGCCTACACCGTGACGATCCGCAACACGGGGGACATCACGGCGCAGCTGGTCGCCCGGCACTGGACCATCATCGATGCCGAAGACCACCGCGACGATGTCCGGGGGCTCGCCGTCGTCGGCCAGCAACCTGTGCTCAGGCCCGGCGAAGAGTTCGAGTACACCAGCTGGACCCGCATCGCGACCCCGCATGGCACGATGCGCGGAACCTTCATGTGCATGACCGACGAGGCCGAGTCCTTCGACGCGGAGGTGCCTGAGTTCGGCCTGACGCTCGCGTCATCGCTTCATTGATGAACCGGCTCCTACGGCAGGTCGTCGGCAGGCGTTGACGAATAAGGCCATCTCTGCAGTGATGGCCACCCCTGCGTCAGCGTGGGACCTGACGGCGCTGCTCAATGCGGCTGCACACGCTGCCGACCCGAAGGCGTCGTTGCCGGACCGCAACCTGTGGGTCATCCGCGCGTTGGAGTGGCTGCGGCATGCGCCGCTGTCGGGTGCTGGTATCTCGGCCGAAGAGGATCAGGCCTCCACCAGCCTGCCACGCGCCACCGCACTCCCTCTGCTGCGCCTGAAGCACCTTCTCAACGTGCTCGACCGCAACCCCGCGTATCGGGTGCCTGTCGCCGCCGTGCTCACCCGGTTCTGGGCGGAGATGGACAGCGCGGCTCTGTTCGCAGACTTCGGTTTTTCGCCACGCGCTAATTTCTTCGGGGAGCTCGGGCAGCGCCTGAAGCTGAAGCTGCTGCCGCGGACACCGGCCACGACCGATCTGTCGGACCTGTTCGGCCTGCTGTTTCCAGACGATGACGACGCGCTGTGGCTCGATGCGATCGACCCGGCCACGCTGTCGCGATTGCTGGCACTGCTGGTGCCCAGCACGCAGGCCCACGATCGCAGCTGGCTGACGCCGCTGCTCGATGCCGTCGAGTACCTGGCCAGCGCGGTGCGGGCGGCGGGCTTTTCCAGCGTGCTGCGCCAGCGCATGAGCCCTGAGCTGCTCGCCGAAGGCCCGTTTCGTCAACTGGCAGTGGTGGCCGAGCGCATCCGCGAACTGGCACTGGCACCGGTCCTGGACGAGGCGGCGCTGCTCAAGGAGGCCCAGTACCTGCGGGCCTTGCTCGACACTTGCCGCCAGTGTGCCCACAGCGTGCACAGCCACCTCGAAGAGCACGGCGTGTCGATCAACGTCGTCTTCGACGTCGACCAGTTGCGCTTGCGCACGCACCGCATCGAGCAGTTGCTGAATTGCGTCATCAGCCGCGAACCGGCGCAGGAGGTCACCCGCCTGGTGGCTGAACTGGTGCGCACCGCGGCCGAGCGCCGCAGCATCCGCGCGCTGTTCGCGCGCCACTATTCGCTGCTGGCGCGCAAGGTGGCCGAGCGCAGCGCGGAAACCGGCGAGCACTACATCACCCGCGACCGCGCCGAGTACCGGCGCATGCTGGCTTCCGCGGCGGGAGGCGGTGCGGTGATCGCCGGCACCACTTTCATGAAGTTTGCCGTGCTCGCGCTCGGCCTGTCGGCGTTCTGGGGCGGCTTCTGGGCCGGCATGAACTACGCGATCAGCTTCGTCATCGTGCATCTACTGCATTGGACCGTTGCCACCAAGCAGCCGGCCATGACGGCGCCGGCGATGGCCGAGAAGCTCAGCGATGTGGCGGACGACGCCGCGGTGGAGCGTTTCGTCGATGAGGTGGCGCACCTGATCCGATCCCAGGCGGCCGGCATCATCGGCAACCTCGCTGCGGTCACACCCCTGGTGCTGACGGTGCAGTGGGCCTCGCAGGCGGCCTTGGGCATGCCCCTGATCCACGGCCACAACGCCGAGCATGTGTTCGACGCGATCACGCTGCTCGGCCCGACCGCCTTGTTCGCGGCGTTCACAGGTGTGCTGCTGTTCGCCAGTTCGCTGATCGCGGGCTGGGTCGAGAACTGGTTTGTCTGGCACCGCCTGGACAGCGCGATCGCCTACAACCCGCGCATCGTCATGGCGCTCGGCGCTGCACGCGCACAGCGCTGGGCGCTGTACTGGCGCGCCAACATCTCCGGCTATGCATCGAACATTTCACTCGGCTTGATGTTGGGTCTGGTGCCGGCAATCGCCCTGTTTTTTGGATTGCCGATCGAAGTGCGCCACGTCACGCTGTCGACTGGGCAACTTGCTGCGGCCGCTGCTGCTCAGGGCTGGGCCGTGCTGCAGCAAAGCCCGTTCTGGTGGTGCGTGGCCGGCATCGTGGTGACCGGCGTGCTGAATCTGTCGGTGAGCTTCTTCCTGGCCCTCAAGGTGGCCCTGCGGTCGCGCGGTATCCGGATGGTGGACCGCAGCCGCATCCGCCGGGCCATCTTCCGTCGCCTGCGCACGAACCCCCGCGCCTTCGTGCTGCCGCCGAAGCCCTTGTCTTGAACGGGTACTTCGGTCAGCGTGCGGGTATTTCAGTGCTTTGAAGGCCCCGGGTCGCGCTCACCGCGTCGCCGGCCCGAGAACATCGTCCACCAGACAATAAGCACCAACACTGCCGCGGCGCCGAACGCCTCCAGGATCAACAGCCACATGACGCGCGCCCTTTGTTTTGCAATGCTGATTTTAGGAGCGCTGGCGGGTTGCTCCAGCCCACCGGTGCGGGAAGCGGCGCCTGAAACGGCGCCGAACGTGGTCCTTCCGTCAAGCGACGGTGCGCTGCTGCGCGGCCGCGCACGCTGGGTGCCGGCGCGCTGGGCGGATCTTCCCGGCTGGGACGCTGACCGCACCGCCGAGCTGTGGCCTGCCTTGCTGCGCGGCTGCGAGCGCCCCGCCGCGGGCTGGGCCGATGTCTGCACCGAAGCACGCCGCGGGGTACCCGGTGACGATGCGGCCGTGCGCTCCTGGCTGCAGGCGCGGCTGCAGCCTTACCGTGTCGAGTCCATGGAGGGCGTTGCGACCGGTCTCACCACCGGTTACTTCGAGCCGCTGATCGAAGCCAGCCGCGCACCGCGCGGACGGTTCCGTGTGCCGCTGCTCATGCCGCCGCCTGATCTGGCCACGCGCAAGCCCTACTGGACGCGCCAGCAGCTCGACACGCTGCCAGCGGCGCAGGCCAGCGTGCGTGGACGTGAACTGGCGTGGCTGGCTGATCCGCTCGATGCACTGATTCTGCAGATCCAGGGTTCCGGTCGGCTGCGGATCACCCAGTCGGATGGCCCGCCTTCGGTCGTGCGTGTGGCGTACGCCGGTCACAACGACCAGCCCTACAAATCGGTCGGCCGCTGGCTGATCGATCAGGGCGAGCTGCGCCCGGACCAGGCCTCGTGGCCCGGCATCAAGGCCTGGGCGCAGCTCAATCCGCAGCGTGTCGCCGAGATGCTGTGGGCCAATCCGCGGGTGGTTTTCTTTCGCGAAGAGCCGCTGCCCGATCCCACGGTCGGGCCGCGCGGTGCGCAGGGCGTGCCGCTGACGCCCGGCCGATCTGTCGCGATCGACCCGACCAGCGTCCCGTATGGCAGTGCGCTGTGGCTCGACACCACCGAGCCGCTGTCGAACACTCCGCTGCGCCGCGCGGTGATGGCGCAGGACACGGGAAGTGCCATCACCGGCGCGGTGCGCGTCGATTACTTCTGGGGCTGGGGCGACACCGCCGAACAGCAGGCCGGCCGCATGAAGCAGTCGCTGCGCATGTGGGTGCTGGTGCCGCGAGGCTGATGTGGCGATGTACCGGCGCGAGCGTCACAGTCCGAGCTCGCTCAGGCTCGCGTGGTCATCAGGCCGGCGGCCGAGCGGCCAGTGGAACAGGCGTTCCTGGGCGTGGATCGGCAGGTCGTTGATGCTGGCGTAACGGCGCACCATCAGGCCCTGTGCGTTGAACTCCCAGTTCTCATTGCCGTAGCTGCGGAACCACTGGCCCGAGTCGTCGTGGAACTCGTAGGCGAAGCGCACCGCGATGCGCGCGCCGTCGAAGGCCCACAACTCCTTGATCAGCCGGTAGTCGAGTTCGCGCATCCATTTGCGCTGCAGGAATTCCTTGACCTGAGCGCGGCCGACCGGGAACTCGGCGCGATTGCGCCAGCGGGTGTCCTCCGTGTAGACGCCGACCACCCGATCGGGGTCGCGCGAATTCCAAGCATCTTCGGCCATCCGCACCTTCTGGCGTGCGGTCTCAGCGGAGAAAGGCGGCAACGGGGGGCGGGTCTCACTCATGGCGTTTCTCCCAGCAGGTGGCGTTTGACCACTTCAAGAGTCGAGGTCGGTGCGTGAGCGCTGCGATGGTGCCGGCTGACGAGGGCGTGGGGTGACCGGCGCAGCGAAGTAAAGAAGGAGGGCCGGATCAGACTTATCCGAAGCGAGCAACCAGTGAGCCGG
>CANHOE010000136.1 GCA_947462175.1 Burkholderiales bacterium
ATTCAACGCTTGGTCGCTGCACCTGAGCTGCGTCGCCGTTTCGGAGCGGCCGGGCGTGAGCGGGTGCTGGCGCGCTATGGCTGGCCTTACAGCGTCGACGCGATGCTGCGTTGTTTCGACGAAGTCGTCGTGCGCCACGCGCAGCGGCCCGCGGTGTCGGCAGGCGTTGCCCGATGAACGACGCGACGCACACGGTCAGCGTGATCGTGCCCTGCCGCAACGAGCATGCGCACATCGGCTCGTTCTGTGCTGATCTGATGCGCCAGACGCTGCCCGACGGCTGGGCGCTGCAGGTGCTGATTGCCGATGGCCGCAGTGACGACGGCACGCCTGAACTGCTGCAGTCGCTGTGCGCGGGCGACCCGCGCTTGCAGCTGGTCGACAACCCGCAGCGCATCGTCTCCAGTGGGCTGAACCGCGCGATCGACGCTGCATGCGGCGACGTGATCGTGCGCATGGATGTGCACACCGCTTACGCCGCCGACTACATCACCGAATGCCTGGCTGCCTTGCAGGGCACGGGCGCCACCTGTGTCGGCGGACCCTGGCGACCGGTGGGTGGCGGCTGGCCGCAGGCGGCGATTGCGCTGGCCTTTCAAAGCCGCCTGGGCTCTGGTGGCGCGGCATCTCGGCGTGTGGATTACAGCGGACCGGTCGATACCGTCTATCTCGGGGCCTGGCGTCGGGAGGATTTGCTGCGTCTCGGTGGTTTCGACGAATCTTTGGTTCGCAACCAGGACGACGAACTGAACCTGCGCATCGTGCGGTCGGGCGGTGTCGTGTGGCAGAGCGCGGCCATCCGCTCGACGTATACCCCGCGTGGCTCGTTCCCGGCGCTCTTTCGTCAGTTCTACCAATACGGCTACTGGAAGGTACCGGTGATACGCAAGCACCGGTTGCCTGCGTCACCGCGGCATCTCGCCCCGTTTGCCTTCGTCTCGTGCCTCGTCTTGTTGGTCTTGCTGGCGCCGTGGTCGATGCTGGCGCAATGGGCGCTGATGGGGGGGCTTGCGGTTTACGCGCTGGCTGCGCTTGCCAATGCCTCCCTGCTCGCGCGTGCGCCGCATCGGCTGCGCGACACCCTGGGCATTGCATGTGCCATCGCCTGCATGCACCTTGGGTATGGCCTGGGCTTCGGCCGGGCGCTGGTCGAGGTGCTGGTGTTGCGTCGCGCGCCGGGTGCGGCAGCCACCCGCCTGACGCGCTGACACGACGCATTGAGAATTCGCCCGTGACCACGACACCCGAGCACCACGATGAACCGACGGCGGTGGCCGAGCGCTATGCCCGACGCGCGGCTCGCGGCGATGTTGATGACCTTTACAGCCCGCTGCGACCAGAGGTGGTGCTGGCGCGGCAGCAGCGGCAGCGGGTCATGCTGGACCTGCTCTCGCGCCATGCGGCACAGCCGCTGGACCATTTAAGGGTGCTGGAAATCGGCTGTGGAGCTGGCAGCAACCTGCTCGAGCTCGCCAGCCTCGGCTTCGATGCGAGCCGGCTGGTCGGCAACGAGTTGCTGCCCGAGCGTGCGGCGGCGGCGCGCGGCCAGTTGCCAGCCGCCACGGCGCTGCATGAAGGCGATGCTTCGGCCTTGTCTTTTGTCGACGGCAGTTTCGATCTGGTTTATCAGTCGACGGTGTTCAGTTCGCTGCTCGACGACGCCTTCCAGCAGCGGCTGGCCGATGCGATGTGGCGTTGGGTCAAGCCCGGTGGCGCCGTACTCTGGTACGACTTCACCTACGACAATCCTCGCAACGCCGATGTGCGCGGTGTGCCGTTGGCGCGCGTGCAAGCGTTGTTCCCGAGGGCCTGCGTCGATGCGCGACGCGTCACGCTGGCCCCGCCGCTCAGTCGCCGAGCGGCCCGCATTCATCCGAGGCTTTGCAGCGTGCTCAACTCGCTGCCGCTGTTGCGCACACATCTGCTCTGCTGGATCGGCAAACCCCAATGACGCCTGCGCCTCCAAGCCCGTTCATCCCCTTCGCGCTGCCCGACATCGGCGACGACGAGATCGCCGAAGTGGTCGACACGCTGAAGTCAGGTTGGATCACGACCGGTCCGAAAACGCGGCGCTTCGAAGAGGACTTCAGCGCTTTCCTCGGGGTGGCAGGTTTGCACGCGATGGCCGTCAACTCGGCCACCGCCGGCCTGCACCTGGCGCTCGAAGCCCTGGGCATCGGCCCGGGTGACGAAGTCATCACCACCACCCACACCTTCACCGCCACCGCCGAGGTGGTGCGCTATCTCGGCACCGACGTGGTGCTGGTGGACATCGACCCTGCCACCTTGTGCATCGATGTCGCAGCGGTCGAGGCGGCGATCACGCCACGCACGAAGGCGGTGATGCCGGTGCACTACGCGGGGCTCGCGGCCGACATGGCCAGGCTGCTGCCGATGGCACGACGCCATGGCTTGAAGGTCGTCGAGGACGCGGCGCATGCGCTGCCGACCACTTGTGGTGGCCAACTCGTCGGCACGCTCGGGAGCGACGCTACGGTGTTCAGCTTCTATGCCAACAAGACCATGACCACAGGCGAAGGCGGCATGGTGGTGACCCGCGACGCCGATCTCGCCAAGCGCATCCAGGTGATGCGCCTGCACGGCATCAACCGCGACGCTTTCGACCGCTTCACCGCGAAGGTGCCGAGCTGGTACTACGAGGTCATCGCTCCGGGCTTCAAGTACAACCTGAGTGACATCGCGTCGGCGATCGGCATTCACCAGCTGAAGCGCGCGATTGCCTTCCAACGTGCCCGTGCCGCCATCGCCGCGCGTTACGACGCGGCCTTCGCTGATCTGCCGGTCATCACGCCTCCCCAACCTTTGTCCGGCGACATGCACGCCTGGCACCTGTACGTGCTGCGACTGGCCGACGATGCAAAACTGACCCGCGACGAGCTGATTGAAGGCCTCTATACCGCTGGCATCGGCTGCAGCGTGCACTACATCCCGCTGCACCTGCAGCCGTACTGGCGCGACCGATACAAGTTGCAACCGCAACAGTTCCCGCACAGCCAGCACGCCTACGAGCGGATGCTGAGCCTGCCGCTGTACACCCGCATGGGCCCGGCCGAGGTGCAGCGCGTGATCGACGCGGTGCGCTCGCTGCTGGGCTGACTGCGCCAAGGCATCGATGGCCAAGCGGCTGTTCGACCTCACCGCCTCGGCTTTCGGCCTGTTGTTGCTGAGCCCGGTCCTGCTGCTGATGGCCCTTGCGATCAAGCTGGACTCGCCTGGGCCTGTCTTCTTCCGGCAGGTGCGCGTT
Source organism: Burkholderiales bacterium (assembly GCA_947462175.1). Lineage (GTDB taxonomy): Bacteria > Pseudomonadota > Gammaproteobacteria > Burkholderiales > Burkholderiaceae_C > PBB1. The sequence goes on from CANHOE010000136.1 coordinate 3,266, forward strand.
GGGCGCCACGGCGCTGAGTTCCGCATCCACAAGTTCCGCACGATGAGGCATCGGGATGCCGGGAGCGAGGCGGCACAGATCACTGTCGGCGCCGATCCCCGCATCACCCGCGTCGGCGCACTGCTGCGTCGCACCAAGCTCGACGAGTTGGCGCAATTGATCGATGTGTTCGTTGGGCGCATGAGCCTGGTCGGCCCGCGTCCGGAAGTGCCGCGCTATGTCGCGCTGTATCCATATCACTTGCGGGACAAGGTGCTCAGCGTGCGCCCGGGCATCACCGACCCTGCATCGCTGGCCTTCCGCGACGAATCAGCGCTGCTGGCGAGCGTGGCTGACCCCGAGCGCGAGTACGTCGAGGTGGTCATGCCGGCCAAGCTGCAACTGTCGGCGCGCTATGTCGACGAGGCCAGCTTCGCCGGCGATCTGCGGCTGATCGGCGCCACGCTGCGCACGCTGTGGAACGGCACGCCAACATAATCGCCCCCCATGCTCTGGCATCGCATCGATCGATTTCTGGCCCGTTGGCGCCCGCACCGCCGGCCGCTGACGCTGCTGATCGACGCCGCGGCGATTGCCGCCTGCTGGAACTTCACCTACCTGTTCCGGCTCGGCTTCGAACGCTGGTGGAGTCACCGACCGGGCTACGACGGCTGGGTGCTGCTGGGCGTGATCGTGACCTATCTGGTGGTGTTCTCGCTCGCAGGCGTGCCGCGTGGCATGTGGCGCTTCTCTGGATTCGGCGAGGTCAAACGACTGACCTGGAGTTGTGGCATCGCCGGCGCGCTGTGCGCCACGGGCGTTTTGATGCTGCAGCTCTACCAGGTGCCGCGTGCGGTGCTGGCCCTCCATCCGATCGTCACGCTGATGGGGCTGTGCATGACGCGCATCGCCTACCGCATGCTGTACGAGCATGCGCGCGCACAGATCACCGGCGCGAGCGGTGATGAGCCCGGCGGACCCCGTCGCGCCATCATCATGGGCGCCGGCGAAGCGGCGCGGCTGCTGGTGGCCGGCCTGCCACAACAGGGCTGGACGGTGCTGGGTCTGCTCGACGACGACCCCGCCAAGCGCGGCGCGCGCATTTCGGGTGCGCCAGTGCTTGGTCGGTTCGATGAACTGAGCGACCCACGTGTGACTGCCGGGGCCACGCACATCATCACCGCGCTGCCGAGTGCCACGGCCTCCCAGCGGCGTCGTGCGATCGAGCTGGCGGCCGCCACTGCGCTGCCGGTGCTGACGGTGCCCTCGGTCAGCGAGCTGCAGTCGGGCAGCGCGCGGGTCGAGCGCATCCGCGCGATCGAGCCCGACGACCTGCTGGGCCGTGAGCCCGTGGTGCTCGACGAGGCCGGCATCGCCGAGCTGGTCTCGGGCAAGACGGTGCTGGTCACTGGCGCCGGCGGATCAATCGGTAGCGAGCTGTGTCGGCAGATCGCCCGCTACGGGCCGGCGCGGCTGGTGCTCTATGAGTTGAGTGAGTTCGCGCTGTACCAGATCGAGCAGCAGCTCGGCGAGTTGCATCCTGGGCTGCCGCTGGTGCGGCTGATGGGCGATGTGAAGGATCTGGCGCATCTGCGCGCCACCTTCGAGGCGCATCGGCCGCAGCTGGTGTTTCACGCGGCGGCGTTCAAGCACGTGCCGCTGATGGAAGATGACAACGCCTGGGCCGCGCTGCAGAACAACACGCTGGGTACGCACCATGCCGCGCTCGCCGCCATGGAGAGTGGTGCCGATCGATTCGTGATGATCAGCACCGACAAGGCCGTCAACCCGACCAACGTCATGGGCGCCAGCAAGCGTGCGGCCGAGCGGGTGTTGTCGCACCTGGCTACGCGGGGTTCAGCCACGGTCTTTTCGGCGGTGCGTTTCGGCAACGTGCTGGGCTCGAGCGGCAGCGTGATCCCGAAGTTCAAGGAGCAGATCGCGCGCGGCGGGCCGGTGACGGTGACGCACCCGGACATCACGCGCTACTTCATGACCATCCCCGAAGCGGTGCGCTTGGTGCTGCAGTCGGCGGTGCTGGCGCGCAGCGGGCAGGTCTATGTGCTGGACATGGGTGAACCCGTGAAGATCGTGGAACTCGCGCGCGACCTGATCCGCCTCGCTGGCCACCGCGAGCGCGAGATCGGCATCGTCTTCAGCGGCCTGCGGCCCGGTGAAAAGCTCTACGAGGAACTGCTCGCCGACGACGACCTGACGCAGCCCTCCGCCCACCCGCGGCTGCGCATCGCACGGCTCAATGACGACGCCACCGAGGGATGGACGCACGAGCTGCTGCACTGGCTCGCCCAGCCGCAGCACGGGCGAACCCCCGTTGATCAACGCACTGCGCTGGCCCGCTTCGTTCCCGAATACCAGCCGCGCTGAACGCTACTTGGGCACCGCCGATTCAACGGCGCGGCAACAGCCACTTCGGCGCCCTGAAGCGCACGATGCGCCAGTACAGCACCACGTACGACACCATGAACAGCGCCAGGAAACCGGTCAGCACCGTCGTGTTTCGCCACCAGAGCACAGCCGGGATCACCGACAGGCTGCACAGCAGCCAGAGGTAGGGCGAGGTCAGCGAATTGCGCACGGTGAGCCGGTTCGACGCGGCCTCACCGATCATTTGCCGCACCAGACGGCGGTGGATCAAGCTGTGCATGTGGATGCCGTCAGGCTGCGACGAGGCCACCCCCTTGAGCACCTTGCGCCGGTACATCGAGAACAGCGTCTCGAAGATCGGGTAGGCACACAGCAGCAGCGGAAACAGCGGCGAAACGTCGGCATTACGCACGATCAGCAGCACCCCCAACTCTGCGACCATGAATCCGAGCAGGTAGGCGCCGCCATCGCCCAGGAAGATCAGACCGCCAGGGAAGTTCCAGACGAAGAAGCCCAGCACGGCGCCCGCCGAGATCAAGGCGGCGGTCAGTACCAGGCGGTCCTGCACCTGCAGCCCCACGTACGCCAATGCCATCAACATGATCAGCACGCACATCGAGGCCAGGCCGTTGAAGCCATCAATGATGTTGATCGAGTTGGACACGCCGGCCACCACCAGCAGCGTCAGCGCTACGGCGAACGGCTCAAGTTGTATGAGCGTGTCGACGCCAGGGATGGCGGTATGGCGCACAACGGTCTCCAGCAGCCACACCGCGAGGGCGGCCGAAATGACCGCGGCAATCAGGCGCAAGGACGGTGACACCTTTTTCGTCAGGTCTTCGGCGAAACCAGCCATGAACGCGGGCAGCGCAGCCGCCAGCAACAACCACAGCGACTCGCTGAGCGCTGGCCGTGTGAACTGTGCCAACAGTGCTCCAGCGAACAGGGCCAGCAGTACACCGACACCGCCGATGCGCGGGACAGGGCGGGTGTGAAACTTCTGCGGCCCCGAGATCTCCGTGTCGCCCCAGAGTCCTCGGTCGCGATCGGCAGAGCGCAGCACTGCCAGGGTGCTCAGCAGCGATACCGCGAAGCTCAGCAGCAGAAAACTCATGCGAGACGTCGAGCGCCGGGCCCCGCTGTGTTCATCGGCATCATCGCCGGTTCAACGGCCAAACGGCGGCGCCGCGGCGTCCTTGGCCGACAACGCGGGTGTGCTTCCATTCAGTGGCCAGGCGATGGCCAGTGTGGGGTCGTCCCAGCGGACCGAGAACTCGGCCTCGGGGCGGTAAAAAGCCG
>CANHOE010000137.1 GCA_947462175.1 Burkholderiales bacterium
AGGCCGCGGTCGATGTCGAGGATGGCGCTCTTGGGGTCATCGAGCAGATTGCGAACCGAAGCATTGAGCGTACCGAACTGGGTCAGCAACTCGCGCATGTGCTGCGCACCGCCACCCGATGCCGCCTGATAGGTTTGCGTGCTCATCCACTCGACCAGCCCTGCCTTGTAGAGCGCACCAACGCCCATCAGCATGCAGCTCACCGTGCAGTTGCCGCCAATCCAGTTGCGTCCGCCCCGCGACAGTGCGCTCTGGATCACCGGCAGGTTGACCGGGTCCAGCACGATCACCGCGTCGCTCTTCATGCGCAACGTGGATGCGGCATCGATCCAGTGCCCTCCCCAGCCAGCAGCGCGCAGCTTCGGGAACACCTCGGTCGTGTAATCCCCGCCCTGTGCAGTGAGGATGATGTCGCAGCGCTTGAGCGCCTCGATGTCGTACGCGTCTTTCAGGGTCGATTCATTGCGCGCCTGCGCCGGCGCCTTGCCACCCGCATTGCTGGTGCTGAAGAACACCGGCTCGATCAGCTGGAAGTCACCCTCCTGCTGCATACGATCGAGCAGGACCGAACCCACCATCCCACGCCAACCCACCAATCCGACGAGCTTCATCGCCTTGCCTTTCAAGACCGCGTCTTTCAAAAAGCGCAGTTCCAGATGTTCAACTCACGCCGCTTTCACCGCGGCGACGACTGCCGAACCCATCTCGCGGGTACCGACACGCTGAGTGCCTTCAGACCAGATATCGGCCGTGCGCAGCCCAGACTCGAGCACATTGCTCACGGCGGCTTCGATGCGCAGCGCCGCTTCGGGCTGATTGAGCGAGAAGCGCAGCATCATGGCCAGCGACAGGATCGTGGCCAGCGGGTTCGCGATGTTCTTGCCCGCAATGTCGGGCGCGCTGCCGTGGCTGGGCTCGTACAGCCCCCGATTTTCCGCGTTCAGCGAGGCCGACGGCAGCATGCCGATCGAGCCGGTGAGCATCGCCGCTTCGTCGGACAGGATGTCGCCGAACATGTTGCCGGTCACGATGACATCGAACGCCTTCGGCGCCTTGACAAGCTGCATGGCCGCGTTGTCCACGTACAGGTGGTCGAGTGCGACGTCAGGGTACTCGGCGTGGACTTCGGTCACCACGTCGCGCCAGAACTGGAAGGTTTCCAGCACATTGGCCTTGTCGACGCTGGTCACACGCTTGTTGCGCTTTCTCGCCGCCTGGAACGCCACATGTGCGATGCGCTCGATCTCGGGCCGAGAGTAGCGCATCGTGTCGAAGGCCTCGGGCTGGCCGGCAAACGCCCCGTCCGGCGAAACGCGGCGCCCTCTCGGCTGGCCGAAATAGATATCGCCCGTCAGCTCGCGCACGATCAGGATGTCGAGCCCCGCTACCAGCTCGGGCTTCAGGCTCGACGCGTGCGTGAGTTGCGGGTGGCAGATGGCCGGGCGGAAATTGGCGAACAGTTGCAGGTGCCGACGCAAACCAAGGATCGCCTGCTCGGGGCGCAACGAGCGCTCGAGCGTGTCATATTTCCAGTCGCCAACGGCCCCGAACAGCACTGCGTCAGCGCTTTGCGCCAGCTTCAGCGTCGCGTCGGGCAGTGGGTGACCATGGGCGGCATAGGCAGCCCCGCCTACCAAAGCGGACTCGCTGTCGAAAGGAAGGTCGAGCACTTCGAGCACTCGCACCGCCTCGGCCACGATTTCAGGGCCGATGCCGTCACCGGGCAGGATCGCAATGTTCACAGCTCAAGGTCCTTGGGAAGTTCAGAGGGAATGCGCCAGCCATGGCTTCTTCAGCAGGCGCTCGGCTTCATAGGCCTTGATCTTGTCGGCGTGCCGAAGCGTCAGGCCGATGTCATCGAAACCGTTGAGCAGACAGAATTTGCGGAAGGCCTGCACCTCGAAACCGAGCTCGGTGCCATCGGGCTTCACGATGACTTGGCGCTCCAAGTCGATGGTCAGGCTGTAGCCGACAAAGGCCGCGACCTCGTCGAACAGCCGGTTCATCTCGCTCTCGGGCAACACGATCGGCAGCAGGCCGTTCTTGAAGCAGTTGCCAAAGAAGATATCAGCGAAGCTAGGCCCGATCACCGCGCGGAAGCCGTACTGATCAAGCGCCCAGGGCGCGTGTTCGCGCGACGAACCACAGCCGAAATTCTTGCGCACGATCAGCACCGAGGCGCCCTGGTAACGCGGCTGGTTCAGCACGAAAGCAGGGTTAGGCCGGCGGGTGTCCGGGTCCTGGCCTGGATAGCCTGCGTCGAGGTACCGCCATTCATCGAACAGGTTCACGCCGAAGCCTGATTTCTTGATCGACTTCAGGAACTGCTTCGGAATGATCGCGTCGGTGTCGACGTTCTCACGGTCCATCGGGGCGACGAGCCCCTTGTGCACGCGGAAGGGATTCATTCGGAGGTCATTTCTTCTTGCCCAGGTCTTCGACCGCTTCGCCCGCTTTCTGGACATCCTTGCCCACGCCGGCGATCGTGTTGCAACCTGTGAGAAAGACCACCGCGGCTGCCAGTGCAAAAACAATGCGCTTCATTTCAGAGGTTCTCCTTGGATTCAAGAATGGTTCAAAGCAGTCGGCGCACGTCAACGAAATGACCCTCGATCGCCGCAGCAGCTGCCATGGCAGGGCTGACCAGGTGGGTGCGACCGCCAGCGCCCTGGCGGCCTTCGAAATTGCGGTTCGAGGTAGAGGCGCAGCGCTCTCCAGGCTCCAGACGATCGGCATTCATCGCCAGACACATGGAGCAGCCAGGCTCGCGCCATTCGAAGCCCGCAGCTCTGAACACGGCGTCCAGCCCCTCGCGCTCGGCTTGTTCCTTGACCAGACCCGAGCCTGGAACGACCAGCGCCAGCTTGACGTTCGCCGCCAGCTTGCGGCCTAATCTGCGCACCACAGCCGCGGCTTCCCGCATGTCTTCGATGCGCGAGTTGGTACACGATCCGATGAACACCTTGTCGATGGCAATGTCTGCAATCGGCTTGTTCGGCTCCAGCGCCATGTAAGCCAGCGCGCGCTCCATGGCGCCGCGCTTGTTGGCGTCCTTTTCCCGGTCGGGATCCGGCACGCGATCCTCGATCGACAGCACCATCTCGGGCGATGTGCCCCAGGTGACCTGCGGAGGAATGGCAGCCGCGTCCAGTTCAACCACCGCATCGAACACAGCGTCGCTATCCGAATGCAGCGTGAGCCAGTAAGTCACTGCTTGCTCCCACTCGACGCCAGTGGGCGTATAAGGGCGGCCCTTCACATAAGAGATCGTGGTGTCGTCGACGGCGATCAAGCCGGCGCGCGCACCGGCCTCGATCGCCATGTTGCAAACCGTCATGCGGCCTTCCATGCTGAGGGCGCGGATGGCAGAGCCAGCGAATTCGATCGTGTAACCAGTGCCGCCGGCGGTGCCGATCTTCCCGATGACGGCCAGCACCAGATCCTTGGCGCCGCAGCCCGGAGGCAGCGCGCCTTCGACGCGGATCAGCATGTTTTTCGCCTTCTTGGCCAGCAGCGTCTGCGTGGCCAGCACGTGCTCGACCTCGCTGGTGCCGATGCCGTGCGCCAGCGCGCCGAAAGCGCCGTGCGTCGAGGTGTGCGAATCGCCGCAGACCACGGTCATGCCGGGGAGCGTTGCACCCTGCTCCGGCCCGATCACATGGACGATGCCTTGGCGCCGATCGTTCATCTTGAACTGGGTGATGCCCACCCGATCGCAGTTGGCATCGAGCGTGTCGACCTGAAGCTTCGAGACCGGATCGGAGATGCCGTGCGAGCGGTCGGTGGTCGGCACGTTGTGGTCACTGACCGCGAGGTTGGCCGACAGGCGCCAGACCTTGCGATGGGCCAGGTCCAGCCCCTCGAACGCCTGCGGGCTGGTCACCTCATGGACCAGATGGCGGTCGATGTACAGCACGGTCGTGCCGTCATCCTCGGTGTGAACGACATGCTCGTCCCAGAGTTTGTCGTAGAGCGTGCGGCCCATGGGTGGCAATCTTTTGAAGAAGAACCGATGATTTTAGGCGTGACCCCTGCTGCTCAGCCGGAAAGCCGAGCGAGCAAGGCACTGCCAATGAAGAAACCCGGCACCAGGCCGGGTTTTCAGAGGGGAAACCGGCCGAATCAGCGATCGCCGATCAGCTTCACGTCACGCGAAGGCGATCCGTTGAACAACTGGCGAGGACGACCGATCTTGTACTCGGGGTCACTGATCATTTCGTTCAGCTGAGCGATCCAGCCCACTGTACGGGCCAGCGCGAAGATCGCGGTGAACAGCGACACCGGGATGCCGATTGCGCGCTGCACGATGCCGGAGTAGAAATCGACGTTCGGGTACAGCTTGCGCGAGACGAAGTAATCGTCTTCCAGCGCAATCTTTTCCAGCGCCATGGCCAGTTTCAGGATCGGGTCGTTGTGCTTGCCCATCGCCGTCAGGACTTCGTGGCAGGTCTCGCGCATCAGCTTGGCGCGCGGGTCGTAGTTCTTGTAGACACGGTGACCGAAGCCCATCAGCTTGACGTTCGAACTCTTGTCCTTGACCTGCTTGATGAAGTCGCCGATCTTCTCGACACCGCCCATGCGATTCACGTCTTCCAGCATGTTCAGCGCGGCCTCGTTGGCGCCACCGTGAGCCGGGCCCCAGAGGCAGGCCACGCCAGCCGCGATGGCCGCGAACGGGTTGGTGCCCGACGAGCCGCACAGGCGTACCGTGGAGGTGCTGGCGTTCTGCTCGTGATCAGCGTGGAGGATGAAGATGCGGTCCATCGCACGCACCAGCACGTCGTCCGGTACGTATTCCTCACACGGCGTAGCGAACATCATGCGCATGAAGTTGCCGGCGTAGCTGAGGTCGTTCTTAGGGTAGATGTAGGGCTGCCCGATCGAGTACTTGTAGGCCATGGCCACGAGCGTGGGCATTTTTGCGATCAGGCGGATCGCCGAGATCTCGCGGTGCTCGGGGTTATTGATGTCGGTGCTGTCGTGATAGAACGCCGACAAGCCTCCGACCAGACCCGTCATGATGGCCATCGGGTGGGCATCGCGACGGAAACCGCGCAGGAAGAACTGCATCTGCTCGTTGACCATCGTGTGACGCGTCACGAGCTTGGTGAAGTCGTCCTTCTGGGTTGCGTTCGGAAGCTCCCCATGCAGCAACAAGTGGCAGGTTTCCATGAAATCGCATTTCGTGGCCAACTGCTCGATGGGGTAGCCGCGGTACAGCAGCTCACCTTTGTCGCCGTCGATGTAGGTGATCTTCGACTGGCACGAAGCCGTCGACAAGAAACCCGGGTCGTAGGTGAACTTGCCGGTTTGCCCGTACAACTTTCGGATGTCGATGACGTCCGGCCCGACCGACCCCTTGAAGATCGGCAGGTCCATGCTCGGGCTGCCGTCGGAGAACGACAGGGTGGCTTTGACATCGGAGGGGGTCATGGTCGGTCCTTCGGGCTAGGTCGTCGTGGGGATAGGGATGTAAAGCAAGCGACTCATCAAGGTACGCGCATCAGTCGCAGCACCTCAAGTGTGCTGTCGTCGAGCGCGCCGGGTTCGGGCTCTCGGCGAGCGAGCAACAAATCGAGCAGGTCGTTGTCCGACAGGTCCATCAGCGCCAGGAGGCCGGCGGCTTGACCCTGCGTCAGACTGGCTTCGTGGCGCGAGAAGAAGCGTTCGACGAACAGATCGTTCTCCAACAGCCCGCGCCGGCAGCGCCAGCGCAGCTTGCTCAAGGCACGTTCGTCGATCAGAGTGTCCATGGCATCGAATCGTGGCGTTGGCGTCAAACGGCCCGGCGGATCATCATTTCCTTGATTTTGCCGATCGCCTTCGTCGGGTTCAGGCCTTTCGGGCAGACATCGACGCAATTCATGATCGTGTGGCAGCGGAACAAACGGTACGGATCTTCCAGATTGTCCAGGCGGCCTTCGGTGTCCTGATCGCGGCTGTCGGCAATGAAGCGATAAGCCTGCAAGAGTCCTGCCGGGCCGACGAACTTGTCCGGGTTCCACCAGAAGCTGGGGCAGCTGGTCGAGCAGCTGGCGCACAGGATGCATTCATACAGGCCGTTGAGCTCGTCGCGTTCCTCGGGACTCTGCAAGCGTTCCTTTTCCGGCGGGAACTCGTCGTTGACCAGGTACGGCTTGATCGAGTTGTACTGCTTGAAGAACTGCGTCATGTCGACGATCAGGTCGCGGATCACCGGCAGGCCAGGCAGCGGCTTCAGTACCACCACGCCTGGCAGCGTGCGCATGTTGGTGAGGCAGGCCAGCCCGTTCTTGCCGTTGATGTTCATGGCATCGGAGCCGCAAACGCCTTCGCGGCAGGAGCGACGGAACGACAGCGTCGGGTCGACTGCCTTCAGCTTGTTCAGCGCATCGAGCAGCATGCGCTCGCTGCCGTCGAGTTCGACCTCGAGCGTCTGCATGCGCGGCTTGGTGTCAGTGTCGGGGTCGTAGCGGTAGATCTGAAACACGCGCTTGGTCATGACTGCTCTCCGTCGCGTTGGTGGTGATCGTTCAATGGGTACATGGCAATCAGAAGGTGTGCAATCAGAAAGTACGCACGACAGGCGGAATCGATTCCGCCGTCAGCGGCTTCAGATTCACCGGCTTGTAGTCGAGGCGGTTGCCTTCGCTGTACCACAGCGTGTGCTTGAGCCACACCTTGTCATTGCGACCGTTCGGGAACTCGGTCGAGTTGGCGTAGTCGTCGACGGTGTGGGCGCCGCGACTTTCGTGGCGCGCGGCCGCTGACACCATCGTCGCCAGTGCCGCTTCAATCAGGTTCTCGACCTCCAGTGCCTCGATGCGGGCGGTGTTGAACACCTTCGACTTGTCGGCCAGGTGGATGTTCTTGACGCGTTCAGCGAGCTTCTTGATCTCGACCACGCCCGCGTCCATCGACGCCTGCGTGCGAAACACACCGGCATG
>CANHOE010000138.1 GCA_947462175.1 Burkholderiales bacterium
ATGCTCGGGTTTTCAGTACGGATTCACCTTTGACGAGGTGCTGAACGAAGACGACACCCGCATGGACAAGAACGGTGTCACCCTGTTGATCGACGCGATGAGCCTGCAGTACCTGATGGGTGCCGAGATCGACTACAAGGACGATTTGCAGGGCGCGCAATTCGTCATCAAGAACCCCAACGCCACGACCACCTGCGGCTGCGGCTCCAGCTTCTCGGTCTGACGTTACTCAGCCTGCCGGGTACAGCGCACCAAGGATGCGCGGACCTCGGGCCCCGGTGACGGCGGGCAGATTGCCCGCATGGCGGTCGACCCAGGCGCTCGCCAGCCAGGCGAATGCGACCGCCTCGACCTGATCGGCAGCCAGCCCCAGCGCTTCTGTGGGCTCGATCTTCATCCGCGGAAGAAGTTGCGCCAAGCGGCGCATCAGTTCAACGTTGTAGGCGCCGCCGCCGCAGACCAGCAGTCGGCTTGCCGCCGGCGTGTATTGAGCAATCGATTGCTGGCAGCACCAAGCTGTCAATTCGGTCAGCGTGGTCTGCACGTCGACCGCATCAAGTGTCAATCCGATGGCGCCAGCTCGGTCCAGGCACTTCCTGAGCCAATCCGCGTTGAACAGATCCCGGCCGGTGCTCTTGGGTGGAGGCAAGGAGAAGTAAGCCTCGCTTTGCATCACGCGGAGCAGCGTTTCCTGGACGGAGCCAGCTGCTGCCCAAGCTCCACCTCGGTCGTACGGCTCCCCTCGATGGAGCGCACACCAGTGGTCCATAAGCACGTTGCCGGGGCCGCAATCAAAGCCGAATGTCCCGCCGTCTGCACCCAGGATCGACAGGTTGCTGATGCCACCAATGTTCAGCACTGCCAGGCTGTCGTTGTTGCGGCCGAAGGCTGCGCGGTGAAAGGCGGGCACGAGTGGTGCACCCTGACCACCGGCCGCCACATCGCGTGACCTGAAATCTGCGATCACATCAATCCCGGTCAACTCGGCCAGCAGCGCACCATTGCAAAGTTGCGCTGTGTAGCCTGTGCCGTCGAATGCACCAGGGCAGTGCCTGACGGTTTGACCATGGGCCCCGATCGCGACCACTTCAGAGGGCGTCACCTTGGCAGATTCGAGCAGGGCTCGCACCACCTCCGCGTAGGCCTGCGAGATCGCGTTGCCCGCCAGTGCAGCGCGGTGAAGTTCATTGTTGCCGGCCGTGTTCAGCGCGAGCAATTCGGCCGCGAACTCGGTTGGGAACGCCCGGTGGACGTGGGCCCGGACTGCAAACGGTGGCGTGTCGCTGAACGTCACCAGCACCCCATCGACGCCATCGAGCGATGTGCCGGACATCAGTCCGATGAAGAGTCGAGTCACCATTCCGTTCTCCGCCAAAGAAAAAGCCCGCTGCTGCGGGCCTCGGCTGGTTTAAAAAGAAGCAGGTGGATGTGTCGTCTCACTCGAACGCTGCGTTCGCCAGGTTCGTGCTGCGCGCGACGTCCAATTGGGTCTTTGCCGATTGGGCCAGTTGCGCAAACTGCTCACGCGATGCCGGCGCCAGAGCGACGGTGTTGGCCAAGCTTGCGATCACCGACGGATCACGCTGCACACCACCGACCTTGAACTCAAAATGAAGGTGTGGGCCAGTGGCCCAGCCAGTCATGCCGACGGCGCCAATGCGCATGCCCTGCTCCACCGATTGTCCTTTGCGCACGTCGAGGCGGCTCAGGTGCGCATACAGCGTGCTGCGATCGCCTGCGTGCTTGACCACGACAACATTGCCGTACCCATTTTGCCAACCGGCGAATTCCACGATGCCATCGCTGACGACACGAACCGGGGTGCCGGTGGGCGCACCATAGTCGATGCCGGCGTGCTTGCGCCAGTTTTGCAGGATCGGATGAAAGCGCATCGCAAAGCCCGAGGTCACGCGGGAAAACTCCATCGGGCTGGCCAGAAAGGAGCGCTGCCTGCTGCGGCCGCTTGGGTCAAAGTAAGCACCGCGCTGACCCGCGTGTGTACTTTCAAACCAGATCGCCGAGTGCGACTCGCCCTTGTTGACAAACTCAGCCGCAAGCACCCGACCGGCAGATTCGTTCCAGGTGATCGGCTCGCCATCCGCCGTCAGCGTCTCGTAAATCACGGAGAAAGTGTCGCCGCGGCGCAGGTCCCGGTGGAAGTTGATTTCGGTCGCGAAGACCTCAGCCAGTTGCGTGGCAATGGCATCTGGCAGGCCGGCTTCATCGGTCGCATTGAAGAGGGAGTTGACCACGACGCCACTGCCCATCTTCGACGCTGCGGCCAGCGGCGCTGTCTCGATGCGGGAAGTAAACTGACGGCCATCGCGCGTGATGCGCAACCGGGTGAAATGCGTGGTGAATTGCGCAGCGCTGCGGGCTGGGTAGCGAGCGACCAGTTCATCCATCTGGCCCGATGCGTCCGCGCGCACCTGTACCATTTTGCCACTGCGGCCGGACAACAACTCACGCGCTAGCTTGTCTCGACGCAGGAAGGCGGCCGCTTCAGCGTCAACGACGCCGACGCGGCGCAGCAGGCTGCCCACCGTATCACCTGATCGCGTCGTGTCGTTGCGAAGCAGGGACAACTCCTGCCTTGCCAGCGACGAAACCTGCGCCTGCAAGTCCGCCGTGGCCACTGATTCCGTGATCAGGTGTTGAGCCTGTGTGTCGACCGATGAGGGCGGCGCTACACCGAAAGCCGTGACACCAAAGCCTGCACAGCTCAGCAGGATGGCAGCATAGAGCCGACGGGGATACCGACGCACCAAGCTGTGAGCCTGCTGGCCCAAACGGGCAGCCATGCGGTCAATCAAGTCAGGTGAGGTCAAAGTTCAGGGAGCGCATCGCTCGGAGTGAAGACTTGCGTGACGCGAGCCAGATGAATGCGGCTGTGTAAACCAGTCCCTTAAACTGTGGAGCGGTCCAAACAGGTGAGAGCGGCAGCTTGACTCGAGATCCTTGCCCTTGCCGATGCCCCAAAACGAGACACAAGTATACCGACGGGTTCGGCCAGTTTCGACAGGCCGAACGTGCCGATTGCCCCGTCTTTTATTACGTAGTTTCCCGACATGTCGCCACTTGACCTCATCGACCCGAAGACGCCCGGCTTGAGCAAATTTCCTGTGACAGAACGTGTTCTGGCGGCTTTCCGTGCCACGCAACGAGGTTGCGATGAACTGCTCCCACAGGCCGATTGGCTGAATAAGCTGGCACGCGCCGAGGCCACGGGCACACCGTTGCGCATCAAGCTCGGACTCGACCCGACTGCCCCTGACATTCATCTTGGTCACACGGTGGTGTTGAACAAGCTCAGACAACTGCAGGATCTGGGCCACACGGTGATCTTCCTGATTGGCGATTTCACGTCAACGATCGGTGATCCGTCAGGCCGCAACGCCACGCGACCGCCGCTGACCCGCGAGCAGATCGAAGACAACGCGAAGACCTACTTCCAGCAGGCCACGCTGGTGCTCGACGCCGGAAAGACCGAGGTCCGCTACAACTCGGAGTGGAGCGATCCACTGGGCGCGCGCGGCTTGATTCAATTGGCGTCGCGCTACACAGTGGCGCGGATGATGGAGCGCGATGACTTCACCAAGCGCTACAAGGCCGGCACGCCGATCAGCGTGCACGAGTTCCTGTATCCGCTGATGCAGGGCTACGACTCGGTTGCCTTGAAGAGCGATCTCGAGCTCGGCGGCACCGACCAGAAATTCAACTTGCTGGTCGGTCGCGCGCTGCAGAGCGAGTACGGCCAGGAGCCGCAGTGCATCCTGACGATGCCGCTCCTCGAAGGCCTCGATGGCGTCGAGAAGATGTCCAAGAGCAAGGGCAACTTCATCGGCATCAGCGAAGCGCCCAACGAGATGTTCGCCAAGCTGCTGTCGATCAGCGACACACTGATGTGGCGCTACTTCACGCTGCTGAGCTTCCGCTCCGAGGAGGAGATCGCAGCGCTGAGAGTCGAGGTCGAGGCCGGCCGCAATCCGAAGGATGCGAAGGTGATGCTGGCCAAGGAGATCACCGCCCGTTTTCACAGCGCCGCTGCGGCAGATGCGGCGGAGAACGATTTCAACCTTCGCGCACGCGGTGGTGTGCCGGATGTCATCCCCGAGCTGGCGATTGCCGGCGCACCGCTGGGGATCGGGGCCTTGCTGCGCGAGGCTGCGTTGGCGCCGTCGAGCAGTGAAGCGCTTCGGCTGGTCGACGGCGGCGGCGTCAAGGTGGATGGTGACGTCGTCAGCGACCGTGGCCTGAAGCTCGGCGCCGGGACTTATGTTCTGCAGGTGGGCAAGCGCAAATTCGCGCGTGTGACCTTGAGCTGAGCAGCTGACAGCGTCAGCGGTTCAGCACGCCGGAGGCGACCAGTCCGGCCGGGACGTGCGGTGCCGCGTTTTCGATGTGGCCGGTCTGGTCGTCGAAGAAGAAGTCCGGCTCGAACTCGCGCAGGAACTCGCCTTTGGCCAGTCCCCCGAGGAACATCGCCTCGTCAATCTCGATGTCCCAGTCCATCAGCGTGCGGATCGCGCGCTCGTGGGCCGGCGCGCTGCGCGCGGTCACCAGCGCGGTGCGGATGCTCATGGCAGGCGTGGCCGCGTGCTGCAGCCGTTGCAGCGCCTCGAGCAACGGCTTGAACGGTCCGGCGGCCAGGGGCTTCTCGGCTCGGTCGCGCTCGTGTTCCTGGAACGCGCTCAAACCGGCCCGTTGGAACACCTGCTCGGCCTCGTCCGAGAACAACACCGCATCGCCGTCGAAGGCAATGCGTACCTCGTTCGGATGTGCCGCCGAAGCGCGCGCCGAGTGAGGGTACACACGGGCGGCTGGCACACCCGCTTCGAGGGCGGAGCGCACATCGGCTTCGTTGGTTGATAGAAACAGGTTCGCGTTCAGCGGCTGCAGGTAGCGCCAGGGCGGATGACCCCGGGTGAATACGCCACGCTGAATCGGCAGGCCGTGCTGCTTTGCAGATCGGAACACCCGCATGCCAGACACCGGGTCATTGCGCGACAGGATCACCACTTCGACGCGCTGCGTTGCCGATGCATCGGTGGCGTCCGCTGATGTAGCGTGGTTGAACGCCAGCAGCTTGTTGACCAGTGAGAACGCAACGCCGGGCTTGGCCGTCACGTCGAGTCGATCGAGCTGAAGCCGCATGTAGGCGCGGTCGTCGCTGGCCTCGAAGACCTCGTTCTCCTCCTCGAAATCGAACAAGGCGCGTGATGAGATCGCAACCACCAACTGGCCAGCGAGGGAGACAGGCATGCCGACGATGATAAGGCGCGCCTTGGGTTCCCCAGGCGTGCAGGTCACTGCCGAATTCAGTGCACGAAGCCCATCGTCGTGCGTCGCTGTTGACCATCCGGCAGGTCGGACGTCGAGATCTGCCAGCGGCGATCGAGCCGGGCGTTACCGAAAGCCGTCATCCAGGCGCGGCGCATCTCGCGTGGTGCCATGTCGCTCATGCGGTCGAGCACGTCGGTGCCCGGCTGTTCGTCGAAGCGGCTGCCCCAGTCGTGGCTGGAGCGGATCGAGGCGTACAGCTTCGAGGCGATGCGTCGCGCGGCGTCTCGGTCCGGCGCCTGCACCTCGTAGACATTCATCCGGTTCAGGATCGGGTCGGGAATGCCGCGCGCATCGTTCGCGGTGGCGACCCAGATGACCTGGCTGGCGTCGATCGGTACCTCGGCAAACTCGTCGATGAAGCTTCCTGCAGTGTCGTGTTCGAGCAGGCTGTAAAGCGCGCCCAACGGGTCGTAGGCGTGCTCGCCACCCGACTTGTCGATCTCGTCGACCACCATCACCGGGTTCGCATACTGGCCGTCGACCAAGGTCTCGAAGACCTTGCCTGGCCGTGCGCCTTTCCACTGGCTCGACGCGCCTGACAGCACCCAGCCCGCCGTCATCGAGCTCATCGAGATGAAGCCCATGCCGGTGCCCAGCAGCTGCGACAGCTCGCGTGCGAAATGCGTCTTGCCGATGCCGGGTGGCCCGAGCAGGAGCAAGGGCGTGATCTCGAGCGCATCGCGGCTGTCTTCGCACAGCGCGAGCTGGCGCCTCACGTCGTCAAGTACCTGATGGAAGTTCGGCAGGTCGTCGTACAGGTGATCCATCACTGGCAGCCCGGACGGCTTGACCTGGAAGCGCTCTGGTCCGAGTTCGAGCATGCGCTCGTAAGTCGAACGCAGGTTTTCGTGTTCCTTGTGTGGAAGCTTGTCGAGTTTCCGGCCCACGTCGTCCACGCGGTAGACGCTGCGCATGCGCGCAATCGGGATACCGCCGCCAGCGCCCGACACCTTGACCAGTTCATGGGAAGCAGACATCGAACCTCCGAAAAGTGAACCTCGCTGAAGTCATTCAACCATGTGGCGCCAGCACCATGCCTCGGAGAAGCACCGCATTGACACGTCAAACGCCATGCACACTGCATGCCATCAGACCCATCACGCAAGCGAAGCGACGCGTCCATCAAGCCACGCCCGCGGAACCGGCTTTGCCGGGCCGCAAGGCGGCGCCAACGGGCTGGCAGGTCCGTTGGCCTTCGGCAGCCGCAAGGCCCCTTCCGGGCCCTTGCGCGCAGCCTCAGCCCCTCCGGGGCAGGAGCGCAGCGACTGGGGGGCTCTATTTCACCCAGGTGTTGAGCTGAATGATCGGCAAAAGAACCGCCAGCACGATCAGCATCACCACGCCGCCCATCGCGACGATCAACAGCGGCTCCAGGATGGTCGCCATCTGCAGCGCACGCCGCTGCACCTCGGTCGCCAGCTGCTTGGCGGCACGGTCGAGCATCTCGGGCAACTGGCCGGTCTGCTCGCCGAGTCGCGCGAACATCGCCAGCAGGCCCGGGAAGCGCTTCTTGCCGGCGAGTGCTGCTGCCAGGGGTGCGCCTTCGCGCACCCGTACCAGTGC
>CANHOE010000139.1 GCA_947462175.1 Burkholderiales bacterium
AGAAGAAAGTCACCAAAGAAGAGTGCCCCAAACACCAGCCATTTGGCCTGCTCGCTTCGGCTACACGCCTACTTCAACGGCTCTGGCTCGAGAACACTCTCCGAACTACCGCCTCGGTTTCCTCGCTCAGGTTCAAACATTCGCTATCGCGACGCCTCGACCCTTCGGGTCATCGGTTTGACTTCTTGTGCCAGAGACTCTGCCGTTCGCCTCTCGCCGAAGCGTGGTTACCAAATGGCTGGTGTTCAGGGGCCTCTTTTTGGTTACTTTTTCTGGCCCCGCAGAAAAAGTGACCCGCCCGCCGGGGCGGAATCCCGGCGCGGTCTCACGAAAGGCGCGCTGCCAGCAAAGCAAACCCAAAGGTCAATCAGCCCAGTCCACCCAGCCCTGCCAGGCGGTCAGCAGAACGATGCCGCCGAACACGATGCGGTACCAGGCGAAGACGACGAAATCGTGGGTAGACACAAACCGGATCAGCCAGCGGATGCACAGCAGTGCGCTGAAGAACGCGAACACCAGGCCGACCGCGAACATCGGCAGATCGCTGACATGCAAGGCCTCGCGCTGCTTCCACAGCGCGTAGGCCCCGGCGCCCATCAGCGTCGGGATGCCCAGAAAGAAGCTGAATTCGGTCGCGGCCTTGCGCGAGAAGCCGAGCACCATGCCGCCGATGATGGTGGCGCCGGAACGGCTGGTTCCCGGGATCAGCGCCAGACACTGCAGCAGGCCAACCTTGAGCGCATCGATCGGCCCCATGTCATCGACCGTCTGGACGCGTGCGCGCCGCGTGCCTTCGGTATCTGCGGCGCCGTACAAGCGCTTCTGCCGCGCTTCGACCCACAGGATGATCACGCCCCCCACGATGAAGGCCATCGCCACCGGCACCGGGTGAAACAGGTGCTCCTTCACTGCCTTGCCGAAGGCCAGGCCCAGCAGCACCGCCGGAATGAAGGCGATCAGCACATTCAGGGCGAATCGCCGAGCCACCGGATCGCCGCCCAGGCCGCTGACGGTGGACTGCAATCGCACGCGGTACTGCCAGATCACGGCAAACATCGCGCCGGTCTGGATCGCGATGTCGAACACCTTCGCGGTTTCGCCAGTGAAGTCGAGAAGTGATCCGACGAGGATCAGGTGCCCAGTGCTGGAGATGGGCAGGAATTCCGTCAGCCCTTCGACAACGCCCATCAGGGCGGCTTTGATCAGCAGGGTGATGTCCAAGTGGCGATCCGTTGACGTGCTGATTTGATGATACGAGGGCGGGGTGACGCTCAGCGCTGCGCCGCTTTGTCAGCAGCACGCTCGGCGTCGCGCACGATGCGCGCCAGCCGATCGGCGAGCTTCTCGGTCGTCAATTTTTCGCGCAATCGCTCGACCATCAATGGCAGGCTGAACGGGCTGGGCACCTTCAGGTCGATGCGCTCGACCGCAAGTTCCGCCAAGCGCTGCATGGTGGCACGCAGACGACCGATCTCCAGTTCCTGGCTCAGCACCTCGGCTTGCGCCTGGGTCAAGAGCAGGTTGCCGGCGTCGTACTTCTTGAACACCTCGAAGAACAGGCCACTCGAAGCCTGCAGCTGCTTTGTGCTCTTGGGCGCACCGGGGTAGCCGGTGAACACCAGGCCAGCCACACGGGCGATCTCGCGGAAGCGCCGCTGAGCCAACTCGCCGCTGTTCAGGCTGTGCAGCACGTCGGCCAGAAGGTCGGCCGCGTCGAGCAAGCGGCCGTCGAAGAGCGGGGCCAAATCCACCGGCTCGGCGCTGAGTAGTTCGAAGCCGTAGTCGTTGACACTGACGCTGAAGGTATTCGGTGCATCGCGTGCCAGCCGCCACGCCAGCAGACTGGCCAGCCCCAGGTGCACATTCCGGCCGGCAAATGGGTACAGGTAGACGTGGTGGCCCTCACGCGAGGCGAACACCTCGACCAGCAGCGTCTCAGGGGTCGGCAACTTGGATAGTCGCGCCTGCGTCTGCAGCATCGGCAAGGCGGCCCGCATCTCGGGCTCGTTCGGCACCAGGTGGTCATCCGCCTTCGCCGCCACCGCCAGCAAGTCGAGCACCGCATCGGCCAGTTCGCTCGACAAAGGCATCTTGCCGCCCGCCCAGCTCGGCACCACGCCCTTGTTCCTGGTGGCGCGCTGCACATAGGCGGTCATGTCCTGCGTGCGCAGGTATTCGAGCACTCGGCCGGCGAACACGAAGCAATCCCCCTTGCGCAGCCGGGCGATGAAGCTTTCCTCGATGGTGCCGATCTGGCCTCCGCTCAGGTACTTCACCTGCATCGAGGCATCACTGACGATGGTGCCGATCGCGAGCCGGTGGCGCTTGGCGATGCCCCGGTCGGGCACACGATAGACACCGTCGATCTTCTGCACGCGGTGGTACTCCGGATAGGCAGCGAGGCTGCCGCTGCCGCCTTCAACGAAGCTCAGGGCCCAGTCGAATTCATCGCGGCCGAGGGTGCGGTAAGCATGCGCGGAACACACTTCCTCGAACATCGCGTCGGCGGTGAAACCACCACCGAGCGCCACCGTCACCAGGTGCTGCACCAGCACATCGAGCGGCTTGTCGGGCGTCGCGCGCTTCTCGATGCGCCCGGCCAGCGCGGCGCAGCGGGCCGCGGCGGCCTCGACCAGCTCCAGCGTATTCGTCGGCGCGAGCGTGACACGGCTCGGCCGACCGGGCGCATGACCGCTTCGGCCGGCACGCTGCAGCAGCCGCGCCACGCCCTTGGCACTGCCGATCTGCAGCACGCGCTCGACCGGCAGGAAATCGACGCCGAGGTCCAGCGAGGATGTGCACACGACCGCCTTCAACTGCCCCTGCTTCAGCCCAGCCTCGACCCACTCGCGCACGGACTTGTCGAGCGAGCCGTGATGCAGCGCCACGATGCCGGCCCAGTCGGGTCGCTCGCGCAGCAGCATCTGGTACCAGATCTCGGCCTGCGATCGGGTGTTGGTGAAGACGAGCGTCGTGGACGCGCTGTCGATCTCGGCAATCACCGGCTGCAACATCTGCGCACCGAGATGACCGCCCCAGGAGAAGCGTCCGGGGTTCTCAGGCAGCAAGGTATCGATCAGCAGCGTCTTGTCGACACGTCCTTGCACCGTGAGGCCCTCGTCACTTTCGCTGTGAGCGCCAATCAGCACCTGCTTCGCATCGTCCAGATTACCCAGCGTCGCACTCACCCCCCAGACCACCAGCCCCGAGTTCCAGCGCTTCAGCCGCGCCAGCGCCAGCTGCACTTGCACGCCGCGCTTGCTGCCCATCAGCTCATGCCACTCATCAACGATCACCGTATGCACGCCTGCCAATTCCTCGGCAGCGCGCTCACGGGTGAGCATGAGGGTCAGCGATTCAGGCGTGGTGACCAGCGCGGTCGGCAGGCGCCGCTCTTGCCGCGCACGTTCAGCGGATGGAGTGTCGCCGGTGCGTTCGCCGACGCTCCAGTGCGGCGCAGCTTCGGGCAGCGTCAGTTGCAGCGCACGGGTGGTGTCGGCGGCGAGCGCGCGCATCGGGGTCAACCACAGCGCGCCGAGTGGCGCGGGCGTGGCCCGGCTCGGCGCACCGAGGTTCAGGCCGCGCAGCAACGCGCCGAACCAAACCGCATACGTCTTGCCGCTGCCGGTGGTCGCATGCAGCAGTCCGCTGCGGCCTGCGGCCATTGCAGCCCAGACCTCGCACTGGAACTCGAACGGTTGCCAGCCTCGCGCGGTGAACCATGCCTCGGCCAACTGTGCATCGGGCACTGACGCGGTGTTGCGCTTTGGCTGTGATCTCACCTGTTCACACCACCCCGGCTGTGACGATCCAGCCCTCGAGCGTGTCTGCTCCCGCCGGTCGGCCGTGATCCGGCTGCGTACGCGCCCAAGCGGCCTGCAACAGGCACAACACCGCATCGAGCCGGTCGCCGCTGGCATCAGCGACCAGCGCATCGCGCTGGGCATGGCTCAATCGCAATCGAAGACCTAGCGGCGTGCGGCCCTGCTCCAGCGCGTCGACCAGGTCCTTGCGCGCGATCAGCCGCTCGGGGGTCTGCTTCGCCTTGTCGTCGCTCTTGTACGAACGGTTGCCCAACACCGCGCGCGCCAGCAGCCCTGGATAACCTTCGATCGCCACCCGCCTGGCGTCACCGCCATGCAAGCCTGGCAGATGCACCCCGGCGTCGATCAACAAGGGCACACCTGCGTGCATCATGAACGCCACCGGGGGGTTGACCCACTTCATCGACGGCGAGGAAGCCGCTGGTCCATCACAGCCCCGGTGTGCGAACTTGCTGCCGACCGGCCGGGCGTTGCAGAACGCAGCGAAGGTGTCGCGGATCTGCTCGCGGGAGAGTGCCGCGTAATGCCGCATCAGCGGCAGCCAGTCAGTCGGCCAGCCGAGGGTTTCGATCAGCTCGCGCGGCAGGCCGAAGGGCAGGTCGAAAGCTGCCACCCAATCTCCCGGTGCGTGCAGCCAGGCGGTGAATTCATCGAAGCCGGTGTGCAACTGAATGGTCTCAAGTCGCACGCTCTGCCCATCGAAACGGCCCAGCGCGACGACGATGGGTTTGCGCTTCGTGGGGCGGCTGGTGAAGTCGATGCCCGCGACGGGTCCAGGACAAGCGC
Organism: Burkholderiales bacterium; assembly: GCA_947462175.1. GTDB lineage: Bacteria > Pseudomonadota > Gammaproteobacteria > Burkholderiales > Burkholderiaceae_C > PBB1. The sequence continues at coordinate 4,611 of CANHOE010000139.1, forward strand.
CGAACTGAGGGGCCGCGTTCACAGACCCGTCTCTCGCGGCCGATTCATTGCAGAGTTCATCAGGCGTGAATCAAGTTCATGTTTCTGAAAAAACAGGCCGTCCAATGGCCCGTGTGGCGGTTGCGCCGAAAAAGCTCGAAGTTTGATGCGCCGCAACATACGGTAGGGGACCCAAGGCTGAAATGCCTGCAGAGGAGCCTTCCTCTGCAAACAAAAGGTCGCCACCATGACAACACTTAAACACACCGCCATGGCCTTGAGTCTGGCCGCCATCGCGTCGCTGCCCCTCATGGCACAGGCCGAGACGCCGAGCGAGCCCTGGCTGGTGCGCGTGCGCGCGGTCGAACTTTTGAGCCGCAACAAGGACACCACCCCGCTCGACCTGTCCATCAACGACCGCGTGATCCCGGAACTGGACATCTCCTATTTCTTCACCGAGAACATCGCGGCCGAGCTTGTGCTGACCTACCCGCAGCGGCAACGGCTAACTGCTGGCGGCAGCCGCATCGGCTCGTTCAAGCACTTGCCACCCACATTCACCCTGCAATATCACTTCACCGGCCTCGGCGCGTTCAAGCCCTACGTCGGCGTCGGGCTGAACTACACCCACCTGTCGAGTGTGCAGTTCAATCCCGCCGTCGTCTCGGCTTTGCATCCAGACATCAGCCGGGCCAGCTTCGGCGCGGCTTTCCAGATCGGGCTCGACTACGAGGTGTCAAAAAACGTCTACCTGAACCTGGACGTGAAGCGGTTGGATCTGAGCACCAATGTGACCTCGTCTGGCACCAAGATCGGTGAGTTCAAGGTCGATCCGGTGTTGATCGGCGTGGGCGTCGGCTATCGGTTCTGAGCCTTGACCGTCTTGCATGGCCGTGACCGACCGCAGGATGGTCAACCTGGTTACCAGCGCTGACAAGTGTGCGCTCGCGACCGATCGCGAGCGGGTGCAAAGTGTCGCGGGATCAGCGCCTGTCGACCTCACGGGGTTGTGGGCGGGGTTGCAGGCGCTTCTGGCGCCGAACCCTGGCGTCGTTGCAAGGCCACACGTAACAAGGGCGGGCTGCACCGACTTGGCACAACCCGCCCACATTCGTTTCCCTCAGCAGCGATTGCGTAGCGCCGTTTCTTGGCGCCGCGCAGCGGGTGGGCCTTATGCCCCTTACCGCCGCGCTGCAGTCGCTGCTGCGCTCAATGCATCAAGGGATCAACACCGCACGGCCCTTGACCTTGCCGTGATGCAGATCGAGCAGGGCCTGGTTCGCGTCCTTGAGTTTGTATTCACGCGTAGCCAGATGCACCAAGCCGCGATCGGCCAGCGACATCAACTCGACCAGTTCCGGATAGGTACCGACCAGGCAACCGACGATGTTCTTCTCAGCCGTGATCAGGTCCAGCGCTGGAATGTCGATCTTGCCGCCGTAGCCAACGATGTAGTAGCTGCCAGCAGTGCTCGTCATCGCCAAGCCCTTGGCGATGGCATCGCCCTCGCCGACGAAGTCGATCACGGCTTGGGCACCCTTGCCGCCCGTGAGTGCCAGAACTTGGTCCACTTCAGTACCGTCAGCCTTGACCAGGTGATGCGCGCCGCACTCCTTGGCGAGTTGCAGCGCCATGTCGCCGCGATCAACGACGATGATCTCGGCTGCACACAAAGCAGCCAGCACCTGGATGCCGATGTGACCCAGGCCACCAGCGCCGATCACCACGGCGTACTCACCAGGCAACAAGTGGCGCGAAGCCTTCTTGGCTGCGCGGTAGGCGGTCAGGCCAGCGTCGGTGTAGGGAGCGACGTCCTTCGGTGCCAGCGTCTTGGGCAGCTTGATCAGCGAGCGCTGACCGGTGCGCAGGTACTCTGCGTAACCGCCATTGGCATTGATGCCAGGGAAGCTGCTTTCTTCGGCTTGCATGTCGGCACCGCGACGGCAGGCGAGGCAGTGACCACTGGTCACCAGCGGATGGCAGATGACCGCATCGCCAACCTTGACGCCGGTCACAGCCGAACCGATGGCCTCGACCCAGCCAGCGTTCTCATGACCCATGATGTACGGCAGCTTGACGTCGACTTTGCTGCGCCAGATGCCTTCGACCACGTGCAGGTCGGTACGGCAAACGCCAGCGCCGCCAATGCGCACGATGACGTCAGTGGGGTTTTCAATCTTCGGGTCGGGCACGTCTTCGTAGTTCACGAAGGAGTCGCCAGTCAGCGTCTCGTTGTACTGGTGCAGTACCGCAGCTTTCATGTAGGGTCCTCGAGTGGCTTTTGAGAGGACGAGAGTGTACTGTCCGCGCAAGGC
>CANHOE010000140.1 GCA_947462175.1 Burkholderiales bacterium
AACAGAACGCGGCCACCGCTGCGGCGGTTGAGCGGCCGATGCCGGGCAGGCTTTGCAACTGCTCGCTGGATCTCGGAAACTGGCCCCCATGCTGCGCCACCACCGCCTGCGCACAGCGGTGCAGATTGCGCGCGCGACTGTAGTACCCCAGGCCGCTCCACAGGGCGAGCACCTCGTCCTGCGACGCCGCCGCGAGTGCGGCCACATCGGGGAATCGCTCCAGGAAACGGTCGTAGTACGCCAGCACCGTCGTCACCTGCGTTTGCTGCAGCATGATTTCGGAGAGCCAGACGCAGTACGGATCACGGCTGCGCTGCCAGGGCAGGCCATGCCGGCCGTGCCCCTTCTGCCAATCGATCAGCTGCGCCGAAAACGCCACCAGCGGCGTCATTCAGGCGTGCGCTTGGCGAATCGAGACAAATTCGTCGACGGGCAAGGCGACGTCGATACTGTCTTTGGACGCCACGACAGTCGACGCGCTGGAGAGCACCGCCTGAGCCACCGCGGCCAGGCGCTCGATGCGACTTTGCAGCTGTTCGTCCTGCTGTTCGATGTCGGTGATGCGCAACTCCAGTTCGTCGGATGCACCGCGGATGCGCGACAGGGCTTCAGCCCGCTTCTGAAAGCTGCGCCGTCGCTCGTGCAACTGCACCTCGACATGCGTGGTCATGGCGCCATTCCACGACTCGATGTCGCTTCGCGCACCGTCCCATGCCGGGTCAAGGCGCGAGAGCAGCATGCGACGGAACTGCACCATGAACTGCGGCTGCGACAGGCGCAAGGCCTGTCCGAGCCCCAAGTACTGGGTGTAGCTGCGCTCGATGGCGTTCAGCTCGTCGACAAACCGCGACAGGTCGGGACCCGGCATCAGCACCAGGCCGAACCCGAACTCGGCGTTCAGGTGAGTGAACGTGCCAGCGAGCATCTCCCGGATTTCCTGGGCTTGCTGGCCGGCCTTCGTGAGGCGCTCCCGCAGCCGAGTGCACGCTGCCACGAACGCCTTGCGGGCGCCGAGCTTGAGCATGCTGGCCTTGATGTCCGTCAGAAACCGATCGACCTCGGCCTTGAGCTGATCTTCCGACAGCCCTTCAAGTGCCGTGTCGAGCAAGCGTGAGTGCAGACCCCGCAGGGCAACCAGCCGCGAGTGGCAGTGCTCGAATTCGAGTGCCTCCTGCTCGATACGCTGGCGAATCATGAGCAGCCGACCGCTGCTCTTGCCGCGCAGGCCGCGCAGTTCCAGCATCTGTTCGGCGATCTGCCGGCGCGCATCACCGAGCCGTCGCGATGCCCGCTGCTGAAGCTGGGTGACCGTGTCGCTGATCAAGCGCTGCAGCACCTGTTGCCGTTGTGGCAACAACTCGGCCGACAGCGCGGCTTCGAACTCGGCAACGTGGCTCGCGGCCAGGCTTTCCGGATCGGACTCGACGCGCGCGACCAACGCCTGCCGAGCCGACAGTGCGAACACCCGTTGCACAGGCACCCCGAGCGCTCGCGCGGTGGCAGTGCGTTGGGCCTCGATGTGCGCAGCCACTTGCAGCGGGGTGAGCAAGGGATCCCGCAGCGCATCGATCTTGTTGAGCACGACGAAAGCTGCACCCTGGCGGCTGCCCAGGTGATCGCGCCAGATTGCCATGTCGGACTGCGTCACCCCGGTGTCGGCACCCACAACGAACACCGTGGCATGCGCCGAAGGCAGCAGGCTCAATGTCAACTCGGGCTCGGCACCGAGCGCGTTCAGACCCGGGGTATCGAGCACCACCAGACCCTGGCGCAGCAAGGGATGCGGGTAATTGATCAGCGCATGGCGCCACGCCGGCACCTCGACACGGCCGCTGTCATCGGGCTTCGGGTTGTTGTCGGTATTCGATTCGTCCCACAGCCCAAGCGCAAGCGCCTCGGCGATCGACACGCGCTGGGTACCCATCACCTCGCGCAGTGCACTCGACAGGTGTTCAGGACGTCCTGCATCGAGCGGCACATGGGTCCATGCCTGGGGGTCACGGCGCAATTCGGCCAGAGACGCGCCGGAGAGCCGGGTGGCGATGGGCAGCAACGACACTGTGATCGGCTGAGTCGGGTCGTTGGATAGTTCGACCGGGCACATCGTCGTACGCCCCGGCGTGGCCGGCAGCACGCGGCGCCCTGTGTCGGCGAAGAAGATCGCGTTGATCAGTTCGGATTTGCCGCGCGAAAACTCGCCGACGAATGCGACGACCAACTTGTCGGTGGACAGCCGCTGGCGCAGCGAGGCGATCTGCGACTGCTCCACGGCGTCGGACGGCCCCTGCTCGGCCAGGAAAGCCGCCAGACCATCGAGGCGAGCACAAACGGCGTCGCGCCACTGGTTGAGTTCATCGAAACGACCGGAAAAAGCGGAAGTCATGGCGCGATCGGGCTCTTTTGCGTAGGTCGGGCGATGCCGCAGCCCCTGAGAGCTTTGAGCCCCGTCATCCTAGGGCAAGCCCGAACTCGTGCATCGCGAGAAACGAATGGTGACTCGCCCATTTTTGAGCCCGCGCTCAACGTTTCTGGCAGCTCGGGCAAAAGAAGGTCGAGCGCTGCGCCTGCACGATGCGTCGCACCGGCGTGCCGCACACGGTGCACGATTGCCCCGCGCGACCATAGACCCGTGCGCTCAGCTGGAACTGGCCGGCCATGCCGTGCGCATCGCGGAAGTCACGCAAGGTCGAACCACCGAGGTCGAGTGCGGCTTGCAGCGTCTGCCGTATCGCCTGGGCCAGGCGCTGGCAGCGGGGGCGGCTCAGCCGATCACTGCGTGTGCGCGGGTCGATCCCCGCAGTGAACAGCGCCTCGCACGCATAAATGTTTCCGGCGCCGACGACGATGTCACCGCCCAGCAGCGCGAGCTTGATCGCCACCCGGCGTCGTTGCAATGCAGCATGCAGATGGACACCATCGAAGGCGGCATCGAACGGCTCCAACCCCAAGCTGGCCAGCAGCTTGCCTGCCATGCCCGTATCGAGGGTGGGGGACCAGACCACCGCACCGAACCGGCGGGGGTCGGTCAGACGCAGCGTGCCGCGGTCAGTGGCCAGGTCAAAGTGATCGTGCACTCCGGGCGCAGCAGGCTGCGGGCTGAAGGCCAGCGAGCCCGACATGCCCAGATGCAAGAGCAAGCCGCCATCACTGGGAAGCACAGCGTTCGGCGCGACTTCACCGGCCCGCATCGACAGCCAAAGGTACTTGCCGCGCCGCGTGACAGCACCGACGCGCAGACCCGTCAACTGCAATGGCTCGATGCCCAGCGGCCAGCGCAATGGCTTGCCGACGCGCACGCCCGTGACGACCGCCCCATCGATCCGATCGGCAAAGCTCAAGCGGGTGACTTCGACTTCCGGCAGTTCAGGCATTGGCGGAATTATCGGCAGCCGGCGAGGTCGTACCCGGCGGGTGGGGCTTTGCAGCGCCCCGCTCTAGAATCTTTTCCCTCTCCAGGAGTCGCCGATGCCAGCTCGTTTTCCACCCGCAAAAGCGGTCTGTGCGCTTGTCATTGCGGGCTGCACCTGGGCTCCGCTGGCGTGGTCGCAAGCGCCTGCTGCCACAGCGCCAGCGGCAGGTTCCAGCACTTCTGAACCGGCATTCCTGAACTCCGACCTCGATGCCTCGCTGTTCTACCAGTTGCTGATCGGCGAGATCGAACTCAGCGCCAGCGAAGGCAACACCGCCTTCCTGGTGATGCTCGATGCAGCCAACAAGACCAAGAACGAACAGCTCTACAAGCGCGCAGTCGACATGGCCTTGCAGATGCGGGCGGGCAGTCAGGCGCTGATGGTCGTCCAGTCGTGGCGCAAGGCGTTGCCGACCTCGCGCGACGCACACCGCTACCTGATCGAACTGCTCGTGGCGTTGAACCGCTCCTCTGAGGCGGCAGAGCCTTTGCGCTCACTGATCAGGCTGACGCAGGAGAACGAACGACCCGCCCTGATCAGCAGCCTGCCGCGGTTTTTCGAGCGCACAGGGGACCGGAGCCTGATCCCCGAGATCCTGACCGGCGCGCTGCAGCCCTATGTTGATGAGCCAGCAACCGCTGACGCATCACTGATTGCGATTGGCCGATCCTGGCAGGCGGCAGGTGACAGTGCTCGTGCGCTGGAGTATGCACACCGCGCGCATGCGCGCGATGCGAGCGCCGATGGCCCGGTACTGCTTGCGCTGGAACTCCTGCCGACGACCATCGACGCCGAGCCCATCGTCCAGGGCTATCTGAAGGCCAGGCCGCAAGCCAGTGCGGTACGCATGTTTTACGCACGAGCCTTGGGCATGTCGCAGCGTTACCTGGAGGCGCTGGCGCAGGTCGATCGCGTCACTCGGGACAATCCTGCGCAAAGCGCGCCGTGGCTGACACTCGGCGCCTTGCACTTGGAACTGCGCCAACCCAAAGAGGCCACGGTAGCCATCACGACCTTCATAGAGCGCATTCAATCGACGCCGCAGGTCAGCAGCCCACCGAAAACCGCCGCTGCAGGGCCAGCAGCTCTGGCGGAAAGCGAGGCGGTCGCCGAGTCCGGCGACCGCGGCCTGACCCAGGCCTGGCTGATGCTCGCACAGGCAGCAGAGCAACAAGGTGATTTCAAGGCCGCCGAGGCTTGGCTCGCGAAGGTCGACACCCCTGCTCGCGCTTTGGAAGTACAGGTGCGCCGTGCGTCGTTGCTGGCCAGGCAGGGTCGCCTGAGCGAAGCGGTGGAGCTGATTCGACGGGCACCGGAAGCCAGCGATGAAGACGGTCGCGCCAAGCTGCTTGCCGAAGTCGCACTGTTGCGCGATGCGCGGCAGTGGACGCAAGCCATTGCGGTGCTGAAACGGGCCAACGAGCGCTTCAAGGACGATCCCGACTTGCTCTACGAGCAATCGATGATGGAGGAAAAGCTCGATCACATCGACGAAATGGAGCGTCTGCTGCGGCGCGTGATCGAGTTGCGACCCGATCACGAACATGCCCACAATGCGCTAGGGTTTTCGCTGGCAGATCGCGGGCTGCGGCTGCCGGAAGCGAAGGCCTTGATCGTGCGGGCGCTGGAATTGGCCCCAGGTGAGCCCTTCATCACCGACAGCCTGGGCTGGGTCGAGTACCGCATGGGCAACCTCGACGAGGCAATCAAGCAGCTCAAGCGGGCCTACCAGTCGCGGCCCGACCCGGAGATTGCCGCCCATCTGGGCGAAGTGCTGTGGGTCAACGGCCAGCACGAGGAAGCTCGTCGCATCCTGCGGGAAGGCAAGAGCCGCGATCAGGCCAATGACGTTCTGCGCGAAACCGTCGTGCGACTGAAGGTCAATTTGTGATCTTTCGGGTCAGTGGGTTGTTTGCTGCGCTGGTGCTGGTGGGTTGCTCGACGCTGACACCGCCGGATGAGCAGCCTTCGGGTGAGCTTATGGCAGGCAGGATGTCAGTACAGGTGGCTGCCACCGACACCGAGCCGGCGCACAGCCTCTCAGCGTCGTTCGAGCTGAGTGGCACGCCGCAGCGAGGTCGCCTCGACATGAACACGCCGCTGGGCAGCACGGTGGCGCGCGCGCGCTGGAGTCCCGGGGCCGTGATCCTCGACACGCCGCAGGGCCAGACCCGTCACGAGAACCTCGAAGAAATGACGCGCGCCGTGGTCGGAGAAGCGCTGCCGGTGCCCGCCCTGTTCGATTGGTTGCGTGGTCGCCCGTGGCCCGGTTCAGTCAGTGTGGCAGCAGTCACACCGGAGCCGGCCGGATTCAGTCAGCTCGGCTGGCAAGTTGACCTGTCGCGCTTTGACGAAGCGAGGCTCGTCGCGCGACGCGCCTCACCGCCAGCCGTCACAGTACTGGTGAAACTGGACCTGCGATGACACTCAACGCCTTGTGGGATGTGCGCGCGCCGGCCAAGCTCAATGTTTTCTTGCATGTCGTCGGCCGGCGCGCCGACGGACACCATCTGCTGCAGTCGCTGTTTGTGCTGATCGACTGGGCCGACACGCTGCATTTCGAGCGGCGCAGCGATGGTGAATTGCGCCGGCACGACCTGACAGTCGCCTTGCCAACGGACGATCTGTGCCTGCGTGCTGCACGGGCCTTGAAGGCAGCGAGCGGTACCACCTGCGGCGCAGACATCAGCATCGCCAAGGAGGTGCCCTGGGGCGCCGGCCTCGGCGGCGGCAGTTCAGATGCAGCAACAACCTTGCTTGCGCTGAACCGCCTCTGGGGATTGAACTGGTCGCGCGCGCAACTGCATGCGCTGGGCCTGGCGCTGGGCGCCGACGTGCCGTTTTTCATAGGCGGGAACAACGCCTGGGTCGAAGGCATCGGCGAACAGCTGACGCCTGTGGCCGTTCCCGAACAGAGCTATATCCTGATCAAACCGGCGGTATCGATAGAAACGCGTGCTGTTTTCAGCCATCCTCAGTTGGTGCGCGACACGCCTCGCGCTATACTCGAGGGCTTTGATGCGGACGAACTTCTGCGCATCACCGCACCTGCGGATGGTGTCGGCTGGGGTCACAACGACCTGCAAGCTGTTGCCGAGTTGTTGCACCCTGAGGTGCATGACGCGGCAACGCTTTTGCAGTCTCGCTACGGCAACAGTCGCATGAGTGGTTCGGGTAGTGTGGTGTTTGCACGCACCGTGTCAGAGTCGAACCCGGCGCTTGCGCTGGACGGCGAGTTGCCGTCAGGCTGGATCACGAAAGTGTGCCGCAGCCTGCCGCAGCACCCGTTGCGTGACTGGGTTAGAGATGTAGAGAGCCAGGATTGAAAGTCATATCCTGAAAAGTTGTGGGTGAGTGGCGTAGGCCGCTTACCGGTGTAGGGGAGTCGCCAAGTTGGTTAAGGCATCGGATTTTGATTCCGACATGCGAAGGTTCGAATCCTTCTTCCCCTGCCAGATTCATTGATTCCCGGATCGTCCTGACAGCAGGCC
>CANHOE010000141.1 GCA_947462175.1 Burkholderiales bacterium
ACTGGATCACTGCCGATCAGTTTCTCTCGCGGATAACCACTGAAGGCGACGAAGGCCGGATTCACGTCGACGATGCGCCAGCGCGTGTCCTGCAACATCGCTGGGAAGGGCGAATGCCACAGCACCTGCATCAGCTCGGCAATCACCGGGCCGGTGATGGTGGACGCTGGGAGCGCGTCCACTGGCGCCGGGTCTCGCCAGTGCAAGCGCAAAGCATAGAAACCCGAGCCAAGGACCTGCCAGGCAACATCAGCAGTAGAGCCATCGGACATCACCGCTGCCGGGGGCGTGGTGGCCGCCAAGCCGCGCGACGAGGCTGCGGCGCGCGAATTGACGTGGCCCGGTGTCCGCATGGCGCCAGGCGAAGTGGCGATGGCATGGCGCAGCCAATCCACCAACTCGACACCGAGTACGCCCTGCCATTCCGCGAACGACACGCCGACTGCGCAGGGCATGCGGCGCAGGGCCGCGGTGTTGGCGAACGTCACCTGGCCGCGGCGATCGAACAGCAAGACCCCTTCACCGAGGTGATCGAAAAACTTTTCGAGGGCGGGCTGGCCGGCGACGAGATCCATCGCACTCACCACAGACGCGGTTGCTGGATCATGTCCGCGAATCTATGGCGTCGTCGATCAATCTGGCGACTGGCACAGCGTCATTCAAGGTCAGCGGCCGCGGCCAGGGCTCGCAATTCAGCCTGGTTGATTTCACGCACGCCCATCATCAAGGCCTCGGCACATTCGCGGAAGTCGTAAAGCGATTCGGCCTCGATCGCCTTGACCAGATTGAAGTACGGCACGTAAGGGCCGGTCCCTTCGATCAGCGTTTCGTGGACGAGCTGCGGCACAGGGATGGTGCGCAACAGCTCGGCGAGCGGTTGCTGGAAAAGACGATCGAGCAGCGAGAAAACGCCGCAGATGAACAGCTCGTTGCGCATCTCGGCATCGCCGCCGGTGTTGCGTGCCAGTTCTTCCATCAGCAGGCCCCGTCGCACCGAGGCGAACATCGCTGCGCGCAGGTTGGGCTCCTTGCTGGCCGTGGCAAGCAACAGCGCAAGCCAGCGCTTGAGTCGTTGGTAGCCCAGCAGCATCAGCGCATGGCGGAACGAACTGACCTCGACCGACAACCCAAAGGCCGCGGAATTGATGTATCTAAGTACCTTGAATCCGAGGGACGGGTCGCGCTTGAGTGTGTTTTCCAGCTTGTCGGCCGACTCTTCTGCATCGACCTGGCGTATCAGTTCGACCACCGTCTGCAGGTCGATCGGCGTCGGAGGCGCGCGGCCGCCCTTTGGACGCTCCGTGACCTCGTCGCCGAGCGGCCACCCCAACACCGCCACCGCGCCGCGGCTGAACGCACCATCCATGTCCGCGGTCGAGTTGATGCCGGCAAGCACATGGGGGATGGTGCGCTGAACGCCGACTGGCGCCAAGCCGCCGCTTGCAACGCGCCGGTCGTCAGAGAGGTCAATGATCGACTGCATGAAGCACGGCAGCACCTCTCGCGGAAGATCCTTCAGAGGTCGTCCCTTGAGCATCAAGGTGGTGCCATGGGCGTGCAAGGCGACGATGGAGGCGGTGTTCACCGGGTCTGCCGCCATGAACGCCGGCACTTCCACCATCAAATTGGGAGAGGGCGAGGTCTGCAGCAAATCCTGCAACAGGCTTTCGCTCGTGACATTCAGTGAGACTCGGCCGCCGTTGGCTGGCCAAACAGATGCGACCGCCAGAAGCAACTGACTTGCGTCCAGTGGCACATCGGGACGCAAGGGGAACACCGTCAGCCGGGTCGCGGTGACCGCACGGTTGCGGTCGATGAAGGCCGAATAGCCCAGCGCCACGTGACCCAGTATTTCGGCTTCCAACACAAGAACTCCTAAGCAGTGGAGAGGCGAACCCCGCAGGCGCGCGCGTCGCCTGACTTGGTCAGGGGTTGACGTACTGGAACAGCGACAACTTCTGAATCGCGGAATACGATTTCAGAGCTGCATCGTAGCCGTTCTGTTTGATCTGGAAATCGGACAACGCCTGCACCATGTCCAGGTCTTCGGCGTTCGAACGCTGGGTCTGCGCGTCCAGCTTTTCGGCTGACAACCGGTCCGTCACACCATCGATTCGATTGAGCACATCGCCGGCCGCTGAGCGCGCAGCGCTCAGGGTACCCAAGCTGGCATCGACGTTGCGCAAAGCGTCCGATGTTCCTTGCGCCCGCTGCGAACCAGTCAGCCCTGTCTGCTTCAGGTTGGCCACTGCCTGGTCGAGGACGGCGAAAACGCTCAGGGTCGGCGTGGAAGGCGTGATCTCGAATTGATCACCAGCCGCCGGCGCGCCCGAAATGTTGACGCTGGTCCCGTGCAAATCGATCGCTCGGCCGCTGCTGAAGGTGCCGGTGCCCTCCGCGGTGACGACGTTTGGCGTCGCCAGCGGAAAGCTCTCAACGGTGTAATCGGTGGCGGAGGTGAAACGAATGCGGTAGCCGGTGTCGGCAACCGGAAACAGCTGCGACGGGTCGTTGACACTGCCGGAGTCGATCCACACGCCGCGAACGGGCTGGTTGGTGACATTGTTGCCAGCAGCGCGGGTGACGAAAACGCCGTTGCCAGTGCGCGAAGACAGCCAGGCGGCCTGGCCGTCGCTGCTCAATGGCAGCGAGGTGTCGGCATCGGTGAGGGTCTGGCCGGGGATGCCGCGGAAGGAAACCCCGCCAGGTGTGTCGACAAACGGTGGTTGATTCGAACCCTGACCACCGAACAGATAGCTGCCGGCCCCGTCTGAACGATTGGCCACCTGAAACAGTTGATCGCGCAATCCTTGCAGCTTGTTGGCCTGGATCGCCCGCTCGGCGTCGCTGTAGCTGGCATTGCCAGATGCGACCAGCGCTTCGCGCGCCTGCGACAGCAATTCATTGGCATCGCTCAGAGCGCTTTCGGTCTGACCGATCAGCACCTTGCTGACGTCCACGCTGCGCTTCGACGCATCACTGCGGGATTCGGCTGCCAGCGCCCGTTCGGCACGTGCAGCCGCAGCGGGATCGTCACTCGCCCTGAGCACACGCTTGCCGCTGCTCAGTCGAGCCTGCGCATCGCTGAGGCCCTGCTGCCGAAGTTGCAGGTTGTCGATCGTCGTGGCGTAGCTGCTGGCGGTGGTGATGCGCATGGCGAGGTCTCGATCGATGGGAGATTGGCGGGTCAGCCCGAAGCAGGCAAAGCGTCAGCGAGAGAGTTGCAGCAACGAGTCGAAGATCGACTGCGCCACCTGCAGCATCTTGGCAGCGGCCTGGTAGCTTTGCTGGTACTGAATCAGGCGGGCAGCTTCTTCGTCCAGATTGACGCCTGACTTGCTGGCGAGGTCCTTGCTGGCCTGATCAAACACCGATGTCGACAGGTCAGACGCAGCCTTCGCGCTCTGCACGCGCACGCCGACATTGGCAATGACATTGGCATAGGCATCGGTGACGCTGGCGCCAGGTTCCAGCGATCCACCGCTCCACACTGCCCCGACCAAGGCCGCATCACGCAATGCCAGCAAGCCATTGGCGTTGCGGTTGTCTGACATCGGGTAAGTGTTTCGACCGACGGTGAAACTGTCGCCAACCACTGCAGGCGAAGCCGATGGGTCTGCTGCGACCGGCACTCCGGTGATGGTGAGCTGGAAGCCGTTGCTGGCGGTGGAGCCGGGGTAGTCAATTGGCTGGCCTGGCTGCCACGTGGCGGGCGTGCTGGTACCCGAGGCATCGGTCCAGGTGTAGGTGTACTGACCCGGCGTCGCGGTGACCTGGAATCGCAGTGTGGCCGGAAGATTGGGATGGCTGCCAGCGGTGACGCTGTCGACAGCCAGCTTGAGCACACTGCCAGTACCCTTGTTCGAACTGCCGGTGGTCACGCTCAGGGGCGAAGCTGCTGCCAGCAGCTTCGGGTTGGTCATGTCCAGCCGCAGGTCGCGCGCAGCGCTGCCCGCAGGCTGCAGAAGGAACCGGTCACCTGTCGCGGCTGTCCCGCTGATATTGATCTGGAAGCCGTCGACGATGTCTCCGTTGGCCACCGCACGAGGCGCAAAGGCCGGATCGGGCACGCCACCGTTGAGTCGGTAAAGCTGGAAGCCGCCAGCACCGTCGGCGAGCACCTCGTAATCGCTTGCGTGCACGCTGCTGACCTGCGCCGCGGTCAGCGCAGAAGGCGATCGCAGTGTCAAGGAAATGCTGCCGCTGCCGGTGTTGTTCGCGAGCGAGCGGCCCGCGACCAGCGGCGCGCCAGATACATCCCCGAAGCGGAAGATCGCAGCGCCGGGTTGCCCCAGCAGATCGAGGCCGAGCGACTGTTGCTCATTGACCTGTTGCCCAATGCCAAGGGCCAACTGACCCAGCTGATTACGGGCATCGGTCAGGTCGCTGTTCTGGAATCGCAACAGGCCGTAGATGGATCCGGACGTCAGCAGGGAATCGGGCAGCTGCCGAGTTCCGTTCTGCCCGATGACACCGATCACCGCCCGGGTGGCATCGTAGGGGTCGGTCATCGCAGCCAGCTTCGTCGTCTTCGCACCGACGACCAAGGACTGTCCGCCGCCGAGGAAGACCGACAGAGACCCATCTTCGGCAGGCACGGTGGAGACCTGGACGTACTGGCTGAGGTCGTTGATGGCGGTGTCACGTTTGTCGAGCAAGTCGTTTGGCGGCTGGCCGAGACCGCGCGCGTCAACGATGCGCTGATTCAACGCCGCGATCTGCTCCGTCAGGCTGTTGACCGACGACACCGACACCCGAATTTGCTGGGTCACGCCCGCTTGCAGCGTGTCGATCTGCCGCGCCGCCGCATTGAACCGCGAGGCCAGATCGTTGGCGCGAGACAGCACCACCTGACGTGCCGTCTGGTCCTGCGGCTTGCTCGAGACGTCGGTGAACGCATTGAAGAACTGCGTGGCCGTGTGGCCCAGACCGGCCTCGCCGACGCCAAAGATCTTCTCGAGCTGTGTCAGTTGATCGCTGCGTGTGCTGTCAGCGCTGGCCTGCGAGCGCGCCAGGGCCGCCTGCTGCGTCAGGAAGTCATCGTGCGCCCGGGTGACCGTCGTCACATCGACGCCACGGCCGAAGAAACCGGAACCGGTGAACTGCCCATTCGATGCCGACAGCTCGACTTCCTGTCGCGAATAGCCGCGTGTGTTGACGTTGGCAATGTTGTTGCCAGTGGTCTGCAACTGGGCAAAAGCAGCGCCCAGGGCCCTCGTGCCCAGCGACGACAGTGCTCCAGTACCCATGGTGTGTCGATCCTCCGAGGCGGCGGTGTGGTCAGGTCGTCATCACCCGCTGCAGCCGCAGCGTGGTGTTGATGACGCGGGTCAGTTTGTCAGCGTAGGCTGGGTCGGTCGCATAGCCGGCACGCTGCAGTCCTTGCGCGAAGCCGGCGGCGCCCATGGCACCAGCGCTGGCGTCAGCCAGGACGCGGCTGTAGCGCGGACTGTCCTTCATCAACCGGGCATAGTCGTTGAAGGAGTCCTCGTACGAGGCGTAGGCGCGGAACCTGGCTGTCACCTTGCGAGCAGTGCCGTCGATGAATTCGGTGGTTGTCACTTCGGCTACGCGCCCTGCCCAGCTGGGTCCGGCCTTGATGCCGAACAGGTTGAACGAGGTGGACCCGTCACTGTTCTTGATCTCGTGCCGTCCCCAGCCCGACTCATGGGCCGCCTGGGCGACCATGAAACTGGCCGGGATACCCGTCTGCGCTTCGGCCGCACGGGCGGCTTCGGAATGGCGCTGCACGAAATCAAGTTGGCGTTGGGTCGCCGTCGACGACTGGGGTCCCACGCTCGAGGTCGCGCCGCTGGCGGGGACGCCGGGCGCGGAAGCTGCGGGCGGTGTCACGTTGCCGAGCTGACGCTCGAGTTGGCGCGCGATCACGTCGGCCAGCCCGCCAGGTGTACCGCTCATCTTCTTGGCGTATTCGGCGTCGAGCATGTCGTTGCCAAGCTGGGTGCCTTGGTTGGACAGCATGTCAGTGGACATCGCGGCCTGTGCGTCCCGCATGCCTTTCAACAGCTGCTGCATGAACAGCGTCTCGAATTGCTTGGCGGTTTCCTTGATCGCAGCCCTGGGATCCCGCGCCGCGCCATTTCGCAGTGCCGCCAGGGCCCGAGCGTCGGCGGCTGTGGCCGCCGAGCCGGTGGCCACCCCGGGCAGCAACTGCGTCGAGGGCAGGTTCATCAGATCACCTCGAGCTCGGCATTGAGGGAACCGGCCGATTTCATGGCCTGCAGGATGGCGAGCAGGTCCTGCGGCGTCGCCCCCAGGGAATTCAGCGCCTTCACGACGTCGGCGAGCTTGGCGCCGGCCGGCAGGGAAATGAGCGAGCCCGGCTCCTGGCGGATCGTGATGTCGCTCTTTTCGGCCTGCACCGTCTGCCCCTGCGAGAAGGCATTGGGCTGACTGATCACCGGTGTGGTGTTGATCGTCACCGACAAGTTGCCATGGGCGATCGCGCACGCCGACAGCGTGACCGATTCGTTGACCACCACAGAGCCGGTACGCGCATTGATGATCACGCGGGCCGCCGGCGCAGCGAGGTTGATGTTCAGATTCTCGATGTCAGCCATGAACGTCACGCGCTCATCGGAGGACTCCGGCATCCGCACGCGCACCCGACGACCGTCTAACGCCTGGGCAACTCCTGCCCCCATGCGGGTATTGATGGCACGGGCAACCTCGCGCGCGGTGTTGTAGTCGTCGGCGTGCAGATCGAGTTGCAGCCCCGTGCCCATGTTCAGCGGTGTCGGCACCGCACGCTCGACGGTGGCGCCCTCGGGGACGCGCCCTGCACTCAGGTGGTTGATCTGCACCTTGGAGCCACCTGCCGAGGCACCAGCGCCGCCGACGATCAGATTGCC
>CANHOE010000142.1 GCA_947462175.1 Burkholderiales bacterium
GACGCCGATCATGCCGCTCATCACCGCGATGCCCATGGCCTGCCGCATTTCGGCACCGGCACCCGTGGACAGCACCAGCGGCACGACGCCAGCGATGAAGGCGATCGAGGTCATCAGGATCGGGCGCAGGCGCAGCCGGCAGGACTCCACCACCGCCTGCACCGGAGTGCGGCCCTGCAACTCGAGCTCGCGCGCGAACTCGACGATCAGGATCGCGTTCTTGCAGGCCAGCCCCACCAGCACCACGAAAGCGATCTGCGTGAAGATGTTGTTGTCGGCCGGCATGCCCAGCAGCCCGCTGAGCCACACGCCGGTGACCGCGCTCAGGATGCACATCGGCACGATCAGGATGATCGCCAACGGCAGCGTCCAGCTTTCGTAGGTAGCGGCCAGCACCAGGAACACGAGCAGCACGCACAGCGGGAAGATGTAGACCATCGTGTTGCCGGCGATCTTTTCCTGGTAAACCAGTTCGGTCCATTCGTAGGACATGCCGCGCGGCAGGGTTTCCGTCAGGATTTTTTCCATCTCGGCCTGCGCCTCCCCCGAGCTGAAACCGGGCTTGGGCGCGCCGTTGAAGTCGGCGGTGTAAAGGCTGTTGTAGCGGCCTACTGCAGCCGGGCCGAAGGTCGGCTCCACAGTCATCATCGCGCCCAGCGGAACCATGGCACCGGCACTGTTGCGGATCTTCAGGTTACTGATGTCCTCGGCCTTGGCGCGGTAGTTGGCGTCGGCCTGCACGATCACCTGGTAGGTCTTGCCGAAGCGGTTGAAGTCGTTCACGTACAGCGACCCGAGGTAGGTCTGCATGGTGTCGTAGATGTCGTTCAAGTTGACACCCATCTGCTTGGCCTTGGTGCGGTCCACGTTGGCGAACAGCTGTGGCACGTTGATCTGGTAGTTGCTGAAGGCCTGCGTGATGCCACTGTTCGGGTTGCCGTAGATGCGCCCCATCAACTGCTGCACCACGCCATTCAGCGCCGCTTCACCAGCGCCCTCACGGTCTTGCACCTGCAGCTTGAATCCGCCGGCATTGCCCAGACCGCTCACAGGCGGTGGGTTCAGCACGAACAGGAAGGCGCCCTGGATCGCGCCCAGCTTCTGGTTCACCTGCCCGACGATGGCATTGGCGCTGGTCTGCAGCGAGGTGCGCTTCTCGAACTCGTCGAGGCCGAAGAACACGATGCCCGAGTTCGAGGCGGCTGTGAACCCGTTGATGCTCAGGCCCGGGAAGGCGACTGAATCGCGCACGCCGGGGATCGACAGCGCGATGTCGCTCATCTCGCGGATGACCTTGGTGGTGCGCTCCAGGCTCGCGCCGTCGGGCAGCTGGGCGATGCCGATCAGGTACTGCTTGTCCTGTTGCGGTACGAAACCAGGTGGCACGCGGGTGAACATGAAGACCGTGAGCCCCAGCAGCAGGGCATAGATCACCAGCGAGATCGATTTGCGCTTGACAACGGCGGTGGTGACCAGGCCGCTGTAGCGGCCGGCATTGCGATTGAAGAAGCGGTTGAACCAGGCGAAGAAGCGGCCGAAGACGCTGTCGATGATGCGGGTCAGGCGGTCCTTCGGCGCATCGTGCGGTTTCAGCAGGATGGCGCTCAATGCGGGCGACAGCGTCAGCGAGTTGAATGCCGAGATCACGGTGGAGATCGCGATCGTGACTGCGAATTGCTTGTAGAACTGACCCGTCAGCCCGCTCACGAAGGCCAGCGGCACGAACACTGCGCACAGAACCAGGCCGATCGCGATGATCGGGCCCGACACCTCCTGCATCGCCTTCACGCTGGCGTCGTGCGGGCTCAGGCCCGCCTCGATGTTGCGCTCGACGTTTTCCACGACCACGATCGCATCGTCCACCACGATGCCGATGGCCAGCACCAGCCCGAACAGCGTCAGCGTGTTGATCGAAAAACCAAGCAACAGCAGCACCGCGAAGGTGCCCACGATGGACACCGGTACCGCCAGCAGCGGGATCAGTGATGCACGCCAGGTCTGCAGGAAGATCACCACGACGATGACCACCAGCGCGATCGCCTCGAGCAGCGTGTGGATCACCTTCTCGATCGATGTCTGCACGAAGCGCGTCGGGTCGTAGACGATGGAATAGCTCACGCCTTCGGGAAAGTCGGCCTTCAGCCGCTCCATCGTCTCGCGCACATTGGCCGACAACTGAAGGGCATTCGAATTTGGCGCCTGGAAGATCGCCAGCGCGGCCGCTTCCTTGTTGTTCAGCAGCGAGCCCAGCGCATAGGTGTTCGGGCCCATCTCGACGCGGCCGAGGTCCTTGATGCGGATCACCGAGCGGTCGTTGGTGTCGGCCTTGACGATGACCTCGGCGAACTGCTGCTCGGTGACGAGTCGTCCCTGGGTGTTGATCGCCAGCTGGAACTCCGTGCCTGCAGGTGCCGGGGTCGCGCCGACCACGCCGGCCGCGACCTGCGCGTTCTGCTCGCGCAACGCAGCGACCACGTCGCCCGAGGTCAGGTTGCGCGCTGCGAGCTTCTGCGGATCTAGCCAGATGCGCATCGCGTAATCGCCCGAGCCGAAGGTCTGCACCGATCCCATGCCCGGGATGCGCAGCAACTGGTCGCGCACATTGAGTGCCGCGTAATTGCGCAGGTAGAGCGCGTCGTAGCGGTTGTCCGGCGACACCATGTGCACGACCATGGTCAGGTTGGGAGCGCTCTTCTCGGTGGTCACACCGACCTGACGAACGATCTCCGGCAGGCGCGGCAAGGCCCGCTGCACGCGGTTCTGCACCGCGGTCTCGGCCACCTCGGGGTTGGTGCCGATCTTGAAGCTGATGGTCAGCGTCATCGCGCCATCTGCAGTGGCCAGGCTGTTCATGTAGAGCAGGCCTTCGACGCCATTGAGCTGCTCTTCGAGCGGTGTGGCCACCGTCTCGGCAATCACACGGGCATTGGCGCCCGGAAACTGCGCACGCACCACCACCTGCGGCGGCGTGACTTCGGGGTACTCGGAAATCGGCAGCGTGAAGATGGCGATCGCGCCGACCAGTGTGATGACCACCGACAGCACCGCCGCGAAGATCGGTCGGTCGATGAAAAAGCGGGAGATATTCATGTGCAGGCCCCGTTCACCATGAGGATCATGGCTTGGCCGCTGAGGCTGGTGCCGACGCAGAGGACGCCGCGGCTGCGGTGCCAGCGCCTGCGGCCGGTGCTCCAGGTGGACCGCTGGCCGGTGGCGTTGGCACCGGCATGCCGCGTTCGTCGGTCGCCACCTTGATCGGTTGCACCGGAGCGCCAGGGCGCACCCGCTGCAGGCCATCGACCACGACCAGATCGCCGGCTTTCAGACCGGAGGTGACCACGCGCATGCGGTCGATCAGCGTACCCAGTTGCACTTCACGCGGCTGCGCCACATTGCCTTCGCCGATCACGAACACCAGCTTCTTGCTCTGGTCGGTGCCGATGGCGCGTTCCGGCGTCAGTACCGCCGGGTAGGCGACACCACCGGCCAGTTGGATGCGCGCGAACAGGCCTGGCGTGAACTCGCCCTTCGGGTTGTCGAATACCGCCCGCATGCGGATCGAGCCGGTCTGTGGGTTGAGCTGGTTGTCGATGAAATCGACCTTGCCCTCGTGCGGGAAGCCCGGCTCGTCGGCCAGGCCCATGTGCACCAGGCGTTGACCGGGATCACCCTTGCGCAGACGCAGGAACGTCTGCTCGCTGCCGTCGAAGTAGGCATAGACAGTCTGGGTGGCGACCAGCGTGGTCAGCACGCTCTGGTCGTTGACCAGATTGCCTTCGGTGATGATGGCGCGCGACAACTGGCCGGCCATCGGCGCACGCACGCTGGTGTAACCCAGGTTCAGCTGAGCCACGCGCACCGCAGCTTCGGCCGCGGCGATGTCGGCGCCGCTGGTCGCAGCGCCCGAGGTGAGCTGGTCGAATTCCTGTGCTGACACCGCCTTCGAATCGAGCAGCTTCTTGGCGCGGGCCAGATCGGCCGTGGCCAATGCGGCGCGCGAACGGGCAGAGGTCAGCTGCGCCTGCGCCCGAGACAGCTCGGCCTGGAAAGGCTTTGGGTCGATCGTGAACAGCAAGGCGCCTTGTGCCACGCGCTGGCCGTCGCGGAAATGCACCTTGTCGATCGTGCCGCCGATGCGCGGCCGAACCTCGACCGACCGCGGCGCTTCGAGCCGGCCCGTGAACTCCTCGATGTCGGTGACGGTGCGCTGCACTGCCGCTGCCACCGACACCGGTGGCGCACCGGGCGGACCGCCCGCGGGACCAGGCTTCGAGCAGCCGCTCGCGAGTGTCAGCGTCAACAGTGCGGCAACGCTGGCCAGGGCAAACATCGAGCGCGAGGTGTCGATCTTCATGGGCGCTTGCAGGCAATGAACCGGTCTGGCGCAGGCCCGGACCGGATCGAGGTTGTGGGATGTTTCCCGTGACTGCCGAGGGGCGTTGCGGGAAGGGGACACGGATTTCGGATGGGATCCCGACCGCTGCGGCGGGCCGAAGATCAGTAACAACCCTTGCACCATAACCAAAGTCGCGAGATCCTGCTCGGCACGCATTGGCTCGCAGGCCGGCAGCTTCACGCGCGCTGGAACACCAGGTCCCAGACGCCGTGGCCGAGCTTGAGTCCGCGGTTCTCGAACTTGGTCAGCGGCCGGTAGCTGGGCTTGGGCGCGTAGCCGTCGGCGGCTTCGATGGCCATGTTGACCAAGGCCGGCTCGGCCGCCAGCACCTCCAGCATCTGGACGGCGTACGGTTGCCAATCGGTCGCGCAGTGCACGTAGCCGCCCGCCGCCAGTCGCGATGCCAGCAGCGCAACGAAAGCGGGCTGGATCAGGCGCCGCTTGTGGTGCTTCAGCTTGTGCCAAGGGTCGGGGAAAAAAACATGCACCCCGGCCAATGAGGAGGGCGCGATCATCTGCTCCAGCACGTCGACCGCGTCGTGCCGCACGATGCGCACATTGGTGAGACTGCGTTCGCCAATCAGCTTGAGCAGCGCGCCGACGCCGGGGCCGTGCACTTCAAGGCCGAGGAAGTCGGTGTCGGGCAGTGCGGCTGCGATGGCAGCCGTGGCGTCACCCATGCCAAAACCGATCTCGACGATCAGCGGTGCGTTGCGGCCGAAGGCGGCCTCGGCGTTCAGCGGCTGTGGCGCGTAGGGCAGGAGAAACTGCGGGCCCAATTCGTTCATTGCCCGCGTCTGGCCCGGCCCCATGCGACCTGCGCGCAACACGAACGATTTGATCGGTCGATGCGGCTTGGCCTCGTCAGTGTCGGCGCGCAGCGAGGGGACCGTGGGACTCATGGTTGGGCGTGTTGTGGCAGGCAACAAAAACGGCCCTGAGGGGGCCGTTATCGGGGGTGAAGCGCTGGAGCGGGTGAAGGGAATCGAACCCTCGTATGAAGCTTGGGAAGCTGCCGTTCTACCATTGAACTACACCCGCGTACGTAGTCCATTCTAGCGTTCGACCCCGCTCGCAAGGGGCTTCTGGCGGTCAAACGCAGCCACCTGCGTGATGCGCAAGCGCAGGCCGGTCGCTGAGAGCCAGGCGCCAACGCAGTCGGTGATGCCGCTGTCGAATTCCGCGCCACTCGCCGCCACAATGCCGAACTACCGATGGCGAGGACGAAACCGATGAGCGACCCGCGCGTGCATGTGCTGCAGACCGGTCAGACCGAGGTGGTCGACGCCGGGGCGCGCGTCGAGGTGCTGGGTGATGGCGATGGATGGGGCCCCTTCGAGTTCGCGTCTTGCACCACCGAAGCAGTCTGGCAGCGACTGGCCGACACGCCGGTCGATGTGCTGGTGGTCCACGGCGGCTGGGACGGCTGGGTTCGCTGCGCTGCGGACGTGGCAGTCATCATCGTGGCCGACGCGCCGGCAGCGGCCGACTGTCTGCGCTGGCTGCGTGGCGGGGCGCAGGATGTCGTCAGCGCCGGCGAGCTCTCGCAGCCCGGCTGGCCGCGCCGGCTGCGTGCTGCGGTCGAGCGTCAACGGGTGCGAGCGGTGACCCGACAGGCCTTCGCGACCGATGTCCACACCGGTTTGCCGCACGCCGGCCAGCTGATCGAACACATGAGCCATCTGCTGGCGCTGCGCGAGCGCGAGCCGGCGCCGATGGCGTTGCTGGTGCTGCGCATCGAGGGCCTCGCGACGACGATGGCGCGTCTGGGGCCCGAGGCCGCGGGCACGCTGCGCCGCAAGGTGGCGGTGCGGCTGCGCGCGGGCGTGCGTGCCAGCGATGTGGTGGCGTCCGTTGGGGAAGATGCTTTCGCCGTGCTGCTGTCGCTGATCGACACGCCGGCCGATGCGGATCGTGTCGGCCGCAAGCTGCTGGTCTCGCTGGGGGAGACCTTCAAGGTCGGTGGCATCGATCTGGCCGTGGCGACGGCACTGGGCATTGCGTCCTACCCTGCCGATGGCACCCAGCCCGACATGCTGCTGCGCCGCGCAGCAGGCCTCGCTGCATCGGCTCAGGCCACCGGCCGATCCGGTTACGCGAACCGCCTGGAGCGCGGCGACACCACCGCTGCCAACGACGAAGATCCCGGGTGATGTCACGGGCGAGCGACTCTCAGCGCACGCACGAAAGGGGCATCACCAGAAGATGGCCCAGACCAGACCGGCGATCGCCAGCCACTTCAGCACGTAGTAGGCGCGGTAGTTGCCGCGCTTGAACTCCTTTGCGGCTGCGCGCAGCTTGTAGGCGTGGGCGAACACCTTGTTGATGCCGCCGATCGGTTCGCCATTGACGTTCTGTGTCGAGGCGGCGGCCATGAAGTGCTTGGCAAAGAGGCGGTTGAAGGCGCGCAACGGGCTGCCCCACAGTGGTCTCTCGATGTCGCAAAAC
>CANHOE010000143.1 GCA_947462175.1 Burkholderiales bacterium
CAACCCGCTCACATCGTCTTGCGCAGATTGGCCGGCGCGATGCGCAACGCCTCGCGGTACTTGGCGACGGTGCGGCGGGCCACCTGGATGCCCTGTTCCTCGAGCATCTTGCTGAGCTGGCTGTCTGAGAGCGGCTTCAGCACGTTCTCTGCGGCCACCAGCTGCTTGATCAGCGCGCGCACCGCGGTGCTCGACGCATTGCCACCGGCCTCGGTGTTCAGCGACGACCCGAAGAAGTACTTCAGCTCGAAGGTGCCGAACACCGTGGCCATGTACTTCGCGGTGGTCACACGCGAAATCGTCGATTCGTGCAGGCCGAGTTCGTCGGCAATCTCGCGCAGCACCAGCGGCTTCATGGCGATCTCGCCGTGAGTGAAGAAGTTCTTCTGCCGCTCGACGATGGCCTGCGACACGCGCTGGATGGTGTCGAAGCGCTGCTGGATGTTCTTCATGAACCAGCGCGCTTCCTGCAGCCGTGAACTCAAACCCGCGTGGCTGCCGTTGGCCGAGGCGGCGCCTCGCCCTTGGCGTATGGCCTGCGCATACAGGTCGTTGATGCGCAACTTGGGCATCACGTCGGGGTTGAGCACGACCTTCCAGTTGCGGCCCGACTTCTGCACGATCACGTCGGGCACGATGATGTTGGCCTCGGCACGCGAGAACGGCCGCCCGGGCTTCGGCTCCAGCGCTGTGATGAGTCCCTGCGCCTGCTTGACCAGCTCTTCATCGGCGCCGGTGACGGACATCAGCTTCTTCAGGTCGCGGCGCGCCAGCAGCTCCAGGTGGTGCTTGCAGATCATGATCGCGATCATCTGCGCTTCGCTGCGCGGCAGCAGGCGCAGTTGCAGGGTCAGGCACTCGGGCAGGTTGCGCGCACCGACGCCGATCGGATCCATGTTTTGCAGCCACTTCAGCGCACAGCCCAGTCGCTCCATGACCTCTTCGCGTCGCGATTCATCGTCGCCAGCCAAGGCCTGCGCGATGTCTTCCAGGCTGTCGGCGAGATAACCATCCCCATCGAGGGATTCGATCAGCACCTCGACAGCAGCGACGTCCTCGGGCGACAACCGCATGCCGAGCAACTGGGCCCTCAAGTGCTCCTGCAGACTGACTTGCGTCGGATTGCGGTCTTGTGGGTCGAACTCGTCGCCGTCGTTGTTGGTTCCGGACTTGCCTGGCGTTTCACGAATGCCGTCGAAATCGTCGCGCTCGGTGCCGTTTTCCCAGTCGTCACGCTCGGTGGTGCCGAAGTCGCTGCCGTCCATGCCGGGAGCGTCATCGCCACCTTCGCCAGTGGCTTCTGTCGGCGTGTCAGCCCGCTCCGTTTCGCGCTCGGCCACCCGCTCGGTCGCCGAGGTGCGCTCGACCATCGGCTCGAAGGCGCCGACAGCATCGTCCTCTGGTTCAAGAAACGGGTTCTGGTCGAGCATCTGCTCGACTTCCTGGTGCAGTTCGAGCGTGGACAGCTGCAGCAGGCGGATCGACTGCTGCAGCTGTGGCGTCAAGGCCAGATGCTGCGACAGCCGTACCTGTAGGGACGGCTTCATGACATCTACATTCGGAAATGCTCACCGAGGTACACCTTGCGCACGTCGGGGTTGTCGACGATTTCCGCAGAGGTGCCTTCGGCCAGCACCCGGCCTTCGCTGATGATGTACGCGCGATCGCAGATGCCCAGCGTCTCGCGCACGTTGTGGTCGGTGATCAGCACACCGATGCCGCGTGTCTTCAGGAAACTGATGATGCGCTGGATCTCGATGACCGCGATCGGGTCGACGCCGGCGAAGGGCTCGTCGAGCAGGATGAAACGGGGTTGCGTCGCCAGCGCACGTGCGATCTCGACCCGGCGACGCTCGCCGCCAGACAAAGACAGCGCGGTCGAATCGCGCAGCTTCTCGATGCCCAGATCACGCAGCAGGCCTTCGAGCAGTTCGTCGATCGCCGCTGGCTTCAGTGCACGACCATTCGCATCGACTTGCAACTCGAGCACCGCGCGGATGTTTTCCTCGACGTTCAGCTTGCGGAAGATCGAGGCCTCTTGTGGCAAGTAGGACAGGCCCAGGCGTGAGCGCTGGTGGATGGGCAATCGATCGACCCGCTGACCTTCGATGGTGATCTCACCGGCGTCGGCGGGCACCAGGCCCACGATCATGTAGAAGCTGGTGGTCTTGCCCGCGCCATTGGGGCCCAGCAATCCGACGACCTCACCAGCGTCGACCGACAAGTGCACATCGGTGACCACCTTGCGCGCACCGTAGCTCTTCTGCAGCCCCGTGGCACTCAGGCGGTGCACCGGAGGTGCTGCCTGCTCCGCGGCGGTACTCAACGCTTCTCGCCTAACGACGGACTGGAGCGCAGGGTGGCGCCCGGCTGCGATGCGGCGCCTGGGGCTGCCGGTACCTCTCGAGGTGTCAGCACAGCGCGCACCCGGCCGCTGGGGTTGGTGGGCGTGGCCGCTGCGGCGCCACCAACCACGTTGAAAACCTCAGCCAGGTTGTCGTAGACGATGGTGCTGCCTGCGGTTTCGTCCGCCAGCACCGCACCGCGGAATCGACGGATCACCGCGCGGTTGATGAACCGGACCACGTCTGCCTGGCCGTCGTACTCGATGCGCTCGCCCTCGCCTTCGATGTATTCGTCGAGACCTTCGCGCTTCTGCCGAAAAAGCGCGCGCTTGCCCTCGTCAGCGATCGCAATACCAAACTGGGCGCCGTCGGGCGATTGCCGCACCTCGATCTTCCCCGCACGCATCGACATGGTGCCCTTGGTCACAACCACGTTGCCAGTGAAGATGCCCAACTGCTTGACGTCGTCATACCGACCGTTGTCGGCTTCCACGTTCAGCGGCTTGTTGCGATCAGCTTTCTCCGCGTAAGCCAGATGGCAGGTCAGCGCGGCGATGACGCCCAGAGCAGTCAAGCGGCCGAACGCGAACCAGGAGAGGGATTTGAAGTCGATGGTTGGGTTCATAAGGCACGATTCTTGCAGGAAATTCTACCCCACAAGCATCGGCCGGATGCCCTGAAGTGCATCGAATGTGTGCACTTCCCGCCCGTCGTTGCGGCGCGCTGACGATCGTCAGATCTTCTTGCGCGACCGGTCGATCAGGTAGTCTGCCACGGCCAGCGTGCGTTCGGGCGATCCAGCCAAGGATCCCGAAGTGTAAAAGCGCGCCTGTATGCCCAAAGTAGGTACACCATCGATGCGGTAGACCTCGGCCAGTTGTTTGGCCTGGCGAACTTTGGTCTGCACCGAAAAGGAATTGAACACCTCAGAAAACTTCGCTCCATCAACACCGTTCTTGGTCACGAAAGCGAGGATTTCGGGCAGTTTATCGAGGCGCAACTTATCAAGGAAGATGGCGCTGAAAACCTTGCGGTGCATCGTGTCGACCAAGCCCATCGCCTCCAGCGTGTAAAACAGGCGCTGGTGCGCGACAAAGGGCTCCTCGCGGAACGCCACTGGAACCCGGCGAAACGCGACATCGATTGGCAACTTCTTCTGCCACGCATCCAGCGCCGGCTCGAACGCATGGCAGTGAGGGCAGCCGTACCAGAAAAACTCAACCACCTCGATCTTGCCGTCAGACGGGACCGCGCCGGGCTGGCTCAGCTTGACGTAGTGCGTGCCTTCGACGAATGGGCTTTGCGCCTGCGCCGCACCGCTGGCGGACAAGGTGACCGCGCCGACGGCGCTGGCCATCACGCACGTTGAAAACTCGCGTCGCTTCATGGTTGTCGATCCCTTCGGAAGTAGCACACGGTCACTCTTCACTTCGGCGCGCGCACCAGCGCAGCTTCGAAGCCGGCCGCCATCAACTTTTCCTTGGTGAGGTCGGCCTCGCCCTTTTCCTCAAACGGCCCGAGGCGCACGCGATGCACGGTGCGGCCGGACTGCTCGCGCTCGCTGATGCGCGCTGCGTAGCCGAGCAAAGCCAGCTTGCCTCGCTGGGACTCCGCGTCATCGGCACTGGCATAGGCACCCGTCTGCACGAAGTAACTGAACGCTTCATCGCCAGGTCTGGTGGACAGCGCACCGGACGCATTGGCTGCATTGGGCGCAACCCCTGCCGGGCGATCGGCCAGGATGGCAGCCGGATCACGCGCCGACGCGGACGCCGACGCGGGCACAGGCTCAGGGGCGCTGGAGGAAGACGCCGGCGCCACCGGTCGCGCCGGGTTCTTGCCCGCCAGCGGGGCATTCGGATCCCAGTTCTTGTTCTTCTCCTGCTCGGCGGCATCCTGTTCGGGGGTGCGCTGAGGCACCTTGTCGAGGAAAGGGACCGGTACCTTGGTGACGTACAAGGCCACACCCAATGCCAGCGCCAGCCCGATCAGCAGTCCGACGATCATTCCGGTCAGGAAGCCACCGGCCTGTCGGGATGAGGCTTTGGCAGGACGCACAGGGGTTCGCATGGCAGAACTCACATTTTCTCCGGTGCGCTGACGCCCAGTACCGCCAACGCATTGCGGATCACCTGGCGTGTCGCCATCAACAAGGCAAGTCGGGCCTGGGTCAGTGCGGCATCTTCTGCAAGGAAGCGCTCGGCGGCATAGTAGCTGTGGAAGGCGCCAGCCACATCGCGCAGATAGAAGGTCAGGTCGTGAGGCGCCAGCGTCTCGGCAGCGTTCGACAGCATGGCAGGGTAGTCGGCCAACTTGAGCATCAGCGCTGTTTCAGTTGGCGCGGTCAACAGCGACAGGTCGGCGCTCACGATGGCAGCCGCAGCGCCGTCCTTGTCGCTGCTCTTTTCAAGGTACTGCTGGATCACCGAGCAGATGCGCGCATGGGCGTACTGCACGTAGAACACCGGGTTCTCGTCGTTCTGCTTCAGCGCCAGATCGACGTCGAAGGTGAATTCGGTATCGGCCTTGCGGCTGATCAGGAAAAAGCGCACCGCGTCGCGGCTGGTCCAGTCGATCAGGTCGCGCAGCGTGACATACGAACCGGCGCGCTTGGAGATCTTCACCTCCTCGCCGCCCTTCATCACCGTGACCATCTTGTGCAGCACGTAGTCAGGGTAGCCCGGACCGATGCCGACGCCAGCGGCCTGCAAGCCTGCGCGCACGCGCGCAATGGTCCCGTGGTGGTCCCCGCCCTGGATGTTGATCGCCTTGCTGTAGCCCCGCTGGAACTTGTTGATGTGGTAGGCCACATCGGGCACGAAGTAGGTGTACTGCGCTTCTCCGCCCTGAGAGGATTTGCGCATCACCCGGTCCTTGTCGTCCCCGTAGTCGGTGCTGCGCAGCCACAGCGCGCCGTCTTGCTCGTAGGTCTTGCCCGCAGCCACCAGCCGCGCCACGGTGGCCTCGACCTGCCCCGTCGCGTACAGACTGGACTCCAGGAAGTAGTGATTGAAGCGCACACCGAAGGCCTGCAGATCCAGGTCCTGCTCGTGGCGCAGGTAGGCGACCGCGAACTGACGAATGCCGTCGAGGTCTTCGACGTCACCGGAGGCGGTGTACGCACGGTCATCGGCAGTCACCGTCTTGCCTGCCAGGAAATCGGCGGCGATGTCGGCGATGTAGTCGCCGTTGTAGGCCGACTCGGGCCACTGCGCGTCGCCGGGCTTGAAACCGCGCAGCCGCGCTTGGGTCGACGCCGCCAAGGTGGCGATCTGCACCCCAGCGTCGTTGTAATAGAACTCGCGTTGCACTGCCCAGCCCTGGGTCTCGAACAGGTTGCAGATGGCATCACCGAGCGCCGCCTGTCGGCCGTGACCTACGTGGAGCGGTCCGGTCGGGTTGGCCGACACGAATTCGACCAGCACCGGCCGGCCGTTGTCTGCCTGGCGGCCAAAACAGGCCCCGCCCGTCAGCACCTCACGCACCACCGCCTGTCGAGCCGAAGGCCGCAAACGCAGGTTGATGAAGCCTGGGCCGGCGATCTCGAACGAGTCGACGTGCTTTTGCACTGCCGGCTGTCGCTCGAGCGCCGCGATCAGGGCCTGGGCCACCTCGCGCGGATTCTTCTTCAGTGGCTTCGCCAGTTGCATCGCCGAAGTGCACGCCAAGTCGCCATGCGCGGCCAGCTTGGGTGACTCGAACGAGGCCTTAAGGGGGCTCGCCGGGCTGACTTCCTCGATCGCTGCGGCGAGCGCCTTCAGCAAATCCTGCTTCGCTTCAATCATCGAAAGATTCTACGTTTGGCCCCTGTTTCACCCACTGACGCTCGGGTTTGAGGGGTGTTACGACGGCTGTTCGGCGAACTCGGCGGGCATCGGCTGGGCGACGATTCAAGGGCAGGACACCGTGCGCGCGGTTGTCGCGCTTCCACGCTGCCCACTTGCGAATCTTGCCCATGGCTCACACCTCCTCCTCGCGACGCTCAGCCGACTCGGTGCTCGACATCGTCACTGAATCTGCGCCGACACCGCCCGCGTCCGCACCCGCGGCCACGTCGTCAGAACCCAGGCAGATCGGCAAGTACCCGGTGCTGCGCAAGCTCGGCGAGGGAGCCACCAGCGATGTCTACCTCTGCCGCGACGAATTCCAGGCGCGCGACGTGGCGATCAAGCGGGTGCGTGCCGGGGTCGCCACCGATGCGGTGGCGAATCGCTACAGCGACCGCTTCTTCGCGGCCGAAGCAGCCTTGGTCGGCCGCCTCGAGCACCCGAATGTGGTGAAGATCTATGACGCGGTGTCCGAGCCCGGGAATCAATACCTGGTCATGGAATACGTCGATGGGAGCACCCTGCGGCCGTACTGCCGCGCGGACCAGTTGCTCCCTCTGGAGCTGATCGTCGAAATCGGCTTCAAGTGCGCGATGGCGCTCGGCTATGTGTACCGGCAAGGCCTGATCCACCGCGACGTCAAACCGG
The DNA here is from genome assembly GCA_947462175.1 of Burkholderiales bacterium. GTDB lineage: Bacteria > Pseudomonadota > Gammaproteobacteria > Burkholderiales > Burkholderiaceae_C > PBB1. The sequence continues at coordinate 6,821 of CANHOE010000143.1, forward strand.
CCAACGTGCTGGCGGTGCTC
>CANHOE010000144.1 GCA_947462175.1 Burkholderiales bacterium
CGAGCTGGAACTGCTGCGCGAGCTGTCGCATGTGCTGAACGAACATTGCCGTGCCCGGTTCGTTGGCCGCGATCTCGTCGAGCTGCTTGACGATGCCGCGGAAATAGCCGAGGTCGATCATTTCCTGCAAGCTGCGCAGCCGCTCGAGTGACGGCAGCACTATCGGCTCGATCAAGGCAACCGCTGGTGCCATGCCTGCGCCAGATACGGCGCGCTGCGGCACCTCCAGCCACTCAAGCGCCAGCACGCGACCCAACCAATCGAGCAGCTCCGCCTTGCGCACCGGCTTCAGGATGAAATCCTCGGCCGGGATGCCGACGATGTTGTCGGCGCCCTTCTCGAAGGCATTGGCCGACACGATCGCGATCGGCGCGTCGCTCAGCTGTTCGGTGCGGATGCGGCGGATGGTTTCCCAGCCGTCGATACCCGGCATCGCCAGGTCCATGAGGATTGCATCGGGGCTGAAATCGCGCAGGCGTTCGAGGCAGTCCAGGCCCGTGGCAGCCTGCCGCAATTCGAACCCCAAGGGCTCCAGCACGTTGCGCAGCAACTCGCGGTCGATTTCCTCGTTGTCGACCACCAGCAACCGACGGCGCGCGCCCATGTAGCCAACGCGCTGCGTGCGCGGCAGGTCGATGCCATCGGCCGCCTCGGCACGCACTTCAGGCAGGAACAAGCGGATGCGGAACACGGTGCCGGTGCGCGCCACCGGCCCGGCCACGCTGCCCACCGTCATCTCGCCGCCCATCACGTCGGTCAGCATCTTGCTGATGGTCAGGCCCAGGCCGGTGCTGCCGACCGAAGCCCCCGAAGCGCCGCCGCCGATGGCCGAGCCGCGTGCGAAGGGCTCGAAGATCTGTTCCAGCTCGTCCGGCGCGATGCCCGGGCCGGTGTCTTCGATTTCGAACAACGCCATCTGGCGCGCATGACTGACCCGAAAGACCACATGGCCCTGCGAGGTGAACTTCACCGCATTGCCCAGCACATTGATCAGGATCTGGCGCAGGCGCTTCTCATCGGTGCGCACCAGCTCGGGCACGTTGTCGGCCACCGCATGGCGGAACTCGATGCCTTTGCCAGCGGCTTGCAGGGCGAACAGACTGGTCATCTCGCCCAGGCAGTCGCGCAGCCGCATCGGCTTGACCTCGAGCGCGAAGCGGCCACTTTCGATGCGCGCAATGTCGAGCGTGCCTTCGATCAGCGACAGCAAATGATCGCCACCGCGCCGGATCACGCTGACCGCCTGCTTGCGATGCGCCGGGATCGCATCGTCCTCGTCCAGCAACTGCGCGTAGCCGATGATGCTGTTGAGCGGCGTGCGCAGCTCGTGGCTGATGGTGGTGATGTAGCGGCTCTTCGCCTGGTTGGCGGTGTCGGCCAACCGCTTGGCCTCCTGCAGCGCTTCGTCGGTGCGGCGGTGCGAGGCAATCTCTTCGCGCAACACCTCGGTCTGCTCGTTCAGCGCATGCGTCTGGCGGTTGCTTTCCTCCTGGGCAACCTGGCGGCTCTTGTGCGTCAGCACCAGCCACCAGCCGACGATCGCGGTCACCACGATCAGCCCGGCGTAGGCCTTGACGAAGCCCATGGCCAGCGTACCAGCCAGCTTCGCATCGGGTGCGTCGAAGGTGGTCAGCTGCTGGCGGTAGATCATCCAGAACAGCAGCGCGAGCAACGGCGCGATGGCCAACATCAGCAGCAGGTAGCGGCCGAGCTCGGTGTCGAGCCGCGTCCACACGCTGCTGGGCAGGAGCTTGCGACCGACCGCCTGCCACTGCGCCGACCAGCTCGCCTGCGGCTTGCACATGTCATTGCAGCGCGCATCAAGCGAGCAGCACAGCGAGCAGATCGAGCCGAGGTAGGCCGGGCAGTACGCCATGTCTTCGGTCTCATATTCGCGTTCGCAGACCGTGCAGGTTGACGACCCCCCAGTCGCTGCGCTCCTGCCCCCGGGGGGCGCCGCCTGGTGGCCCGGCGCGGCCGGATCCACGGGCGTGGCTTGATCAAAAGGTCGAGAGGTGCGAGCAATGTAGTACTTGCCCTTTGTGTACCAGGCGATCAGCGGGGCGGTGACGAAGGCGGTGACCAGTGCGATGACCGCCGAGAAGGCCTCGGCCATCGGGCCCATCAACCCGAGGTAGGCGCTGATCGACAACACCGAGGCCAGTCCCATGGCGCCCACGCCGACCGGATTGATGTCGTACAGGTGCGCGCGCTTGAACTCGATGCCCTTCGGGCTCCAGCCCATCGGCTTGTTGATGACCAGATCGGCCACCACCGCCATGATCCAGCTGATCGCGATGTTCGAGTACAGGCCCAGCACCTGGCCCAGCGCCTGGAACACGTTGAGCTCCATCAGCATCAGCGCGATCAGCGTGTTGAACACCATCCACACCACCCGCCCGGGGTGACTGTGTGTCAACCGCGCGAAGAAGTTGCTCCAGGCCAGACTGCCGGCGTAGGCGTTGGTGACGTTGATCTTGAGCTGGCTGACGACCACAAACAAACACGTGGCCGCGACCGCCCAGCCATAGTCCGGGAACACCAGCTCATAGGCCGCCAGGTACATCTGGTTGGGGTCGACGGCGCGGTCGGCGGGGACAGCCAGCTTCAGCGCCAGCAGGGCCAGCAGCGCGCCGCCCAGCATCTTGGCCACGCCCAACACCACCCAGCCCGGCCCCCCCATCAGCACCGCAGCCCACCAGCGGCCGCGGTTGGCGGGCGTCTTCTCGGGCATGAAGCGCAGGTAGTCCACCTGCTCGCCCATCTGCGTGATGAGCGCGATACCCACCGTCAGCGCCGCGCCGAACAGCAAGGGTTCGAACTGACCGCCCAGGCCGTCCTCACCGGCGTAGGCGCGCAGATCCGCGAGCAGGGTGGGGTGGGCATTGAAGACGTAGACGTAGGGCAGCACCAGCAGCACCAGCCACAGCGGCTGGGTCCACATCTGCAACTGGCTGATGACGGTGACGCCGTGCGTGACCAGCGGAATCACCACCAGCGCGCAGATCAGGTAACCCCAGGCGGGCGGAATGCCGAACGCGAGCTCCAATGCGTAAGCCATGATGGCCGCTTCGAGCGCGAAGAAGATGAAGGTGAAGCTCGCGTAGATCAGCGAAGTGACAGTGGAGCCGATGTAGCCGAAGCCAGCGCCGCGCGTGAGCAGATCCATGTCGACGCCATAGCGCGCGGCGTAATGGCTGATCGGCAGACCGGCCATGAAGATGATCAGACCGGTTGCAAGGATGGCCCAGAACGCGTTGATGAAACCGTACTCGACCAGCAACGTCGCACCCACCGCTTCGAGCACCAGGAACGACGCCGCACCAAACGCGGTGTTGGCCACCCGCAGCTCCGACCACTTGCGGAAACTGCGCGGCGTGAAGCGCAGCGCATAGTCCTCCATCGTCTCGCGCGCCACCCAGCTGTTGTAGTCGCGGCGCACCTTGACGACACGCTGCACCGCTTCGCCACGCGCGCGGCCCGGCGCCGGCACGATCGCCGGGCCGAGCAGCGGCGTGGGTGCGATGCGGCTTGGGGCGGAGGGGTCGGCGATTGCCATGCGCCATTTTGTAGGCAAGGCTCGGGCCAACCGGCGTGTCCGGGGCTACTTGCTTCATCGTGGCCCCCAGCAGGCGCATCCGCTGAACGTCGCGAATCACCACCAGCACAGCAGGCCCGCTTCGTTGTCCATTCAACCCTTCACGACCTTCGAGATTGCGCAACGCGGCCTTCGCGACTGCCGATAGACTCTTTGCCATGCGTCGCCTGTTGGTCATCCTGTTGATCGCCCTGTTACCGCTTCAGCTCAGTGGGGCTGCGGTGGCGTTGGCGTGCGAGGGGGGTGTCACGTTGGATCACGTGTCGCACGTTGGCCATGGTGCCGTTTCGAATGCAGAGACCGACTCTGCGGCCGAAGAGCAACGTAGCGGGCCGCATGACGCATTCGAGGCAGGTTGCGATCAGGGGCATTGCCACCACCACTGCCATTGCGTTGGCATCCCCTGCCCGGTCACGGCCATTCCCACCTGGGTCGGTGTGGAGCGACGAGAAGCATTGGCCTCGGATGCGGCGACCACTCAGGTCTCCGCCCGACCCGAACGCCCCCAATGGAAACCGCTCGCCTGATCGGCGAGGAGGGTCCGTGACTTCACTGACATCCTTTCGCGTCTGACCGCTCGCCGTTGCTGACGACGCTGGTCTCGCGTCGCGACCTCTGGGTCGTGGCTCGCCGATCTCCTCGCGTTGTCTTCAACCGGAGAGCATCGGATGCACATGAATTCACGGTCCACGAGGATCATCCCCCATTGGCTGCGGCATGTCTGGCTTGTCGCGCTGGCACCCTGTGCGTTCAGCACCCACGCACAAGTGGCGACGCCAGGGAGCACGCAAGCGCCAGCCGCGGCGTACAGCCTGAAGCAGGCGTTCGACGCTGCGTGGTCGCGCCAGCCTGAGGCGCTCGCCTTGCCATCGCGGCGAGAGGCTGCGATGGCTGATCAGCAAGCCGCGCTGGCATGGACACCCGCGCCCCTCGCCCTGGAGGTCTCGGAGAAAAGCGATCGCCTGAATCGAAACCGCGGATCGCGCGAACTCGAAGTCGGCGTGGTGGTGCCACTGTGGCTGCCCGACGAGCGCTCGCGTAGCAACGCCTTGGCGAGCGCGCAGGTCGCTGCTGTCGAGAGCCGAGCCACGGCAGCCCAGTTGCGCATCTCGGGAATCTTGCGGCCTTTGTGGTGGCAGTGGCAGCGCGATCAGGTCGATGCAGACATGGCCCGCGATCAACTGACCAGTGCTCAACGCCTTGCGGGCGATGTGTCGCGGCGGCTCCATGCCGGAGACCTGGCACGCGCCGATCAGCACCAGGCCGATGGCGCAGTGGCGGCGGCGGAGTCGGCGCTGGCGCTGGCGCAAGCGCGCTTAGTAGCTTCGCTGCATCAGTTGGTGGCGCACATTGGCAGCGCATCGATCGCGCTTCAGACGCCTGTGGCCGCTGCAGAGTCGACACCCGATGACGGACCGGCAGACGTCGATGGCCACGCCTTGGTATTGGCACTGAAAGACCAGGCGACCGTCGCCGAGCGCACGGCCTCACTCGCCACAGCGCAGTCGCGCGGACATCCCGAGTTGCTGCTTGCCACCACCCGCGAACGCGCTGCGTTCGGTGAAACGAACCAGCAGACGATCACGCTCGGTGTGCGCGTCACCTTCGGAGATGGCGCGCGCTTCGCGGCCCGGACGGCCACCGCTCTGGCCGACGCGGCCGAGGCCCAGGCGCAGCTGGCGCTGGAGCGCCAGCGCGTGCTGTCCGAGCGAGAGGCGCATCGCAGCCAGGTGGCCGGCGCGCGCGTGCAGTTGGCAGCAGCTGAACGCCGAGCGCAGCTGGCACGCGAGTCACGCAGCTTCTTCGACAAATCGTTTCGTCTTGGCGAGACCGACTTGCCCACTCGGCTTCGCATCGAAGCCGAGGCAGCTGACGCCGAACGGCAGGCAGCACGCGGGCGCATCGATCTGGCAGCAGCCATATCGGCATGGCGCCAATCGCTGGGTCTGCTGCCATGAACGCGCTTGCTCAGCCCGCTTGCGCACACACCGACATCACTGGAAAGACCTCACCATGACACTCTTCTCATCTCGCGCGGTGCGTTGGTTCGCTGCCGGTGCCTTGTGGTGCGCCACCGCGACGTGGGCCGGCGAAGGACACGATCACGATGATGCGCCGGCCATTACGGCCGGGACGACACTGCCGCGCTTCACAGCCGTTTCCGAAGACTTCGAGCTGGTCGGCGTGCTCGACGGTCAGCAACTCACGCTGTACCTCGACCGCTACGCCGACAACAGCCCGGTACCAGGCGCACAGATCGAGCTAGAGATCGGAGGCGTCAGGGTGACGGTACAAGCGCATGAGCGGGATGTTTACGAGGCCACGCTCGCCGAGCCACTGAAGCAGGGCGTGACGCCGGTCACGGCCACCGTGATCGCGGGTGCTGACACCGACCTGCTGGCTGGTGAGTTCGATCTCCACCAGGACTTACACGACGATACGGCTGCCGAACACCCATGGCAGACCACCGAGGCCTGGGTGGTGGGCGCCGTGCTCGCGATCGCCGTGCTTGCATGGGTGAGCCGCCGCGTGAGGATCGCCCGATCTGCGCGAGCTGGAGGTGCCGCATGAAGCACACCCCCTGCACGATCGCCATCGTGTTGAGCATGCTGGCAGGAGCGGCGCAGGCCGGCGACGGCCATGACCATGGCGACGCGACGGCAACAACCAGTGCCAACGGCCCGCAGCGACAGAGCGATGGCAGCGTGGTTCTGCCCAAGGCAGCACAACGCCTGCTGGGTGTGCGAACCATGCCGACCCAAGAAGCCGAGCTCGCTCGCTCGGTTGAACTCAACGGCACGGTGCTGATGGACCCCAATGCCGGGGGCAAGGTGCAGCCGCTGAACGCCGGCCGCATCGAATCGGGCCCGCGCGGCTTGCCGACGCCGGGCCAGACGGTGCGCCAGGGCGAGGTGCTGGCCTACGTGCGGCCGTCTGCGGCGCCAATCGAACGTTCCAACCAGGCGGCGCAGCTGGCCGAACTGCGTGCTGCGAAGTCGCTCGCCGACAAGCGAGTGACGCGTTTGAAGGAACTCGAAGATACCGTGCCGCGCAAGGAGATCGAAGCCGCCGAAAGCGAGGCGGCGAGCCTTTCCGAACGCATCGCTGCAGTCGGTGCCGGGCTGGCCTCGCGCGAGGCGCTGGTGGCCCCGGTGGCTGGTGTGGTGGCTTCAGCCCATGTGGTGGCGGGCCAGGTGGTCGATGCGCGCGAGCTGTTGTTCGA
>CANHOE010000145.1 GCA_947462175.1 Burkholderiales bacterium
CACTTCCTCTGCTCGCGCGACGACTTTGCGCGCTGGGCGATCAAGTACAACGGCAGTCTACGGATGGAGTATTTCTACCGCGAAATGCGTCGTCGGCACCGTGTCCTGATCGACCGCGAAGCGGCCACGCCCGATCAACCTGAAGGGGGTCAGTGGAACTATGACGCCGACAATCGCAAGGGCTACCCGAAGCGCGGACCAGGCCTGATCCCGCCGCCGGAAGGGTTCGAGCCGAATGTCCTGACGCGCGCGGTGTTGGCTGACGTCGAGCGGCTTTTTCCCGATCACCCCGGGTCGCTCGCGCACTTCGCCTGGCCGGTCACGCGAGCGCAGGCGCGCATGGCATTGCAGGCGTTCATCGAACATCGCCTTGTCAGCTTCGGTGATTACCAGGACGCGATGTGGACGGGCACGCCTTTCGGTTGGCATTCGCTGCTGGCCAGCAGCCTGAACCTGCACCTGCTCGATCCTCGCGAGGTGATTGCCGCGGCCGAGCAAGCCTACCGCGACGGACGCGCGCCGCTGGCCAGCGTCGAGGGCTTCATCCGGCAGATCCTCGGCTGGCGAGAGTTCATCCGTGGCGTCTACTGGCGCGACATGCCGCTGATGGCCGAGGCGAATCACTACAACCACCGCCGCCAGCTGCCGCGCTGGTTCTGGACCGGTGATACCCGGATGGCCTGTGCACGCGACGCGATCGAGCAGACTTTGCAGTACGGCTATGCGCACCACATCCAGCGTCTGATGGTGACCGGGCTATTCGGCCTGCTGGCCGAGATCGATCCGAAGCAGGTTGCCGCCTGGTATCTCGCGGTGTATGTCGACGCGGTCGAATGGGCCGAACTGCCGAACGTTGCCGGCATGGCCCTGTTTGCCGACGGTGGCCGGTTCACCAGCAAGCCGTATGTCGCCTCGGGTGCGTACATCCAGCGGATGAGCAACCACTGCGGCCATTGCACTTATGCACCGGACGCCAAGGCGAGCCAGGCGACAGGCAAGCCGCTGTGCCCCTACACCGCCTTGTACTGGCACTTCCTGGATCGCCACGAAGCCGAGCTGAGCGCCAACCCGCGCACCGCCCTGATGGCCCGCCACGTAGCCCGGCTGTCGCCGGCGCAGCGCGAGCGCATCGGTGCCGATGCGCAGCGCGTACTCGAGCATCTCGATGACCTTTGACCCACGTTGGCCACAGCGTCTCTCCTACACGCTGCGCCGGGACAACGCGACTAAACTCGTACAAGTATCAAAACGCCCCACCCATCATGTCCAGCATGCTTTACCCCGAACTTTTCAAGCAGCTCGAAGCCGTGCGCTGGAGCATGGACAACGACATTCCCTGGGACCGCTTTGACGCCAGTCTGCTCAGCGATGAGCAGGCGCAGACGATCAAGATGAACGCGATCACCGAGTGGGCTGCGCTGCCGGCCACCGAAATGTTCCTCCGCGACAACCGCGACGACAGCGACTTCTCGGCCTTCATGAGCGTCTGGTTCTTCGAGGAACAGAAGCATTCACTGGTGCTGATGGAGTATTTGCGCCGCTTCCGGCCTGATCTGGTGCCTACTGAAGCCGAGTTGCATGAAGTGCGTTTCGAGTTCGATCCGGCGCCCGCGCTAGAGACGCTGATGATGCATTTCTGCGGCGAGATCCGCCTGAATCACTGGTATCGCCGGGCGGCCGAATGGCATAACGAGCCGGTGATCAAGGCCATCTACGAAACCTTGGCCCGTGACGAAGCCCGCCATGGCGGCGCCTACCTGCGCTACATGAAGCGCGCGCTGAACAAGGCGGGTGACGAGGCCCGTGCAGCCTTCTCCAAGGTCGGTGTGCTGATGGCGAGCGCACGCCGTACCGCGCAGGCCCTGCACCCGACCAACCTGCATGTGAACGAAAGCCTGTTCCCGCGCGACACGGTGCAAAGCCGGCTGCCTGATCCGGTGTGGCTCGAAGCCTGGCTCGACCGACAGATCCAGTTCGATGCCGAATGGGAAGGCAAGGTGGTTGATCGCATCCTGCACAACATGAGCCTGCTGATGGAGCGCAGCTTTGCGACCGTTCAGGAGCTGAACCGCTTCCGCAAGGAAGTCACCGCGCGGCTCGCAGCGGCGGCACCGCCGAATGTGGGCGTTGCTCCGGCCTGAATCACGCCACGGGTGCGTTTCGGCAGACGGGTTTGGATGACGCCCAGCCGATGAGTGATTTCACCCGCAAGCTGTGCCCGCCCGATGAGATCGAGCGGCGCATCGCTGCGCTGCCGCAGCCGGTGGTATTCACCAACGGTGTGTTCGACTTGCTGCACCGGGGTCACGTGACCTGTCTGGCTCAGGCGCGTGCATTGGGCGCCAGTCTGGTCGTCGGGCTCAACAGCGATGCTTCGGCACGTGGCCTGGGCAAGGCCCCCGAGCGACCGATCAACACGCAGCTAGACCGAGCCTGCGTACTGGCCGCGCTGGAAAGCGTCAGTCTCGTCATCACGTTCGATGATGCAACGCCCGTCGAACTGCTCAAGCGCGTGCGCCCGCAGTGGTACGTGAAAGGCGGCGATTACGACATCGAAGCACTCGCCGAAACCGCGTTGGTGCGCAGCTGGGGCGGCGATGCGCGGTCGCTGCCGTTCGTCGACGGGCAGTCCACCACCACCCTGGTTCGGCGTATTCGCGGTTGATCGGCCCTCGGTGGCAACGGCGTCAGCCGAACACAGCGCGCCACAGCGCCAGCACGGCGCTGCGTTGCGCAGCCATTGCGCCCTGTGGTACCTGCGTCGGGTGCTCGTCCAGGCGCGCGGCGTGTTGCGCACGGCGCAGATCGCGATACGCGTCGGCGGCGGCGATGCCGACCGAAGGCGGTAACAGACCTGCGGCTTCTGCCCGCTGCAGCAAGGCGATGTTGCCGACGTTCGGGATCAAACTGGGTTCCGTCTTGCTGTGTTCGAGTATCAGCAACTGCACCGCGAACTCGACATCCATCATGCCGCCGGCGCTGTGCTTGATGTCGAATACATCGCCTTGAACAGGGTGAGCCGCCGACACCTTGTCGCGCATCGATCGCACCTCGGAGCGCAGGGCCGCCGGGTCACGCGGCGCTGCCAGCACTTTGCTGCGTACCGCGTCAAAGGGCGCCGCCAGGGCCTGGTCACCGGCGCAGAAGCGGGCTCGCGTTAGCGCCTGGTGCTCCCAGGTCCAGGCGGTGTTGCTGCCACGGCCGGTCTGGTACTTGTGGAAGCTGGCGACGGAGGTCACCAGCATGCCTGAGCCACCGTTTGGTCGCAGCGCGGTGTCGATGTCGAACAGCTCGCCGGCGGCGGTGCGCAGGGTCAGCCAGCCGATCAGCTTGCGCACGAAGGCCGCATAGACCTCGCTGGCCTTGTCGGCGTCGGGCTCGCCGGCATCGTCGTAGAGAAACACCACATCGAGGTCGCTGCCGTAGCCCAGCTCCTTGCCGCCGAGCTTGCCGTAGGCAATGACGGCGACCTGCGGAATCTCGCGGTGGCGCTGCTTCAGATGCTTCCAGGCCCAGCGGATGGCGCACGCCAGGGTGGCATCGGCCAGTGCCGAGAGGTCGTCGGCCACCTGCTCGACGGTGATGTGGCCTTCGACATCGCGCACCAATGTGCGAAACACCTCGGCATGGTGTGCACGGCGCAGCGTGTCAAGCAGCGCCTCTTCATCGACATGGCCCGAGCGGCCCCAGGCCGCGTAGCGCGCTTCCAGTTCGGCGGTGAATTCGCTGGCGTCGAATCGGCTGTGCAGCAGCCGCTCATCTGCCAGTTCGTCGACGACCCCGGGATGCAGCATCACGTAGCGGATCGGCCAGCGCGCCAGCCCCAGCAGGCGCAACAAACGGTTCTGCACCTCGGGCCGCTCCGCCAGCAAGGCGATGTAGCTTTCTCGGCGCAGCAGCGGTTCCAGCCAGTCGATGAAGCGTGCGGCGGCGTCCATCGTGCAGCGGCCGTCTTTTACCGCGTCGGCGGCGCGCAGCACCAGCTTGGCCAGCCGGGCCTTGCTCTCGTCGCGCAGCACCTTGATCTTTGGGTGCTCGCACCAGGGCTTGACCCGAGCCGCCAGTGCCTCGGGCAGCTTGGCGAGGAAGTTACCGCTGTCCACCGGTTGCACGCTGGGCACGCAGCCACGGCAGCTGATCCCGTTCGCCTTCGCGGGAGCCGGCTGACCTTCATGCAGCAGCGCATCGAACTCGGTGGCGACGAACTCGCGTATTTCGCAGAGCCGATCGAGCAGCGCACAGGCGTCCGCCGTGCAGCTCAGGCCCAGGCTGCCAGCGATCCAGCGAAGATCGGCGTCGGCGCTGGGCAGCAGGTGCGTCTGCTGGTCGTCGAGAAACTGGATGCGGTGCTCGAGCCGCCGCAAAAAGACATAGGCGTCGCCGAGCCGCGCCGCACTGGCGGGCTTCATCAGGCCGCCCGCGACGAGCTTGTCGAGCGCCTTCAGCGTGGAGCGCGTGCGGATCTCCGGGAATTGACCGCCGCGCACCACCAGCAGCAGTTGCACGATGAACTCGATCTCGCGGATGCCACCGCGCGACAGCTTCACATCATTGGCGCGTTCGGGGCGACCCGCAGCGCGCCGCTGTGCCTCGTCGCGGACCTTGCGGTGCAGTTGTCGCAGACTTTCGAAAACCCCGTAGTCGAGGTAGCGGCGGTAGACGAACGCATTGACGGTGCTGCGCAGCGCCTGGATCTGCGGCGTCGCGATGCATGCGCGCGGCGCGACGACGCGGCTCTTCAGCCAGGCGAAGCGCTCCCACTCTCGGCCATGCGCCTGCAGGTACTCTTCCAGCATCGGCAGGCTGACAACAGGGGGGCCTGAATTGCCATTTGGCCTCAGCGCCAGATCGACGCGGAACACGAAGCCGTCTTCCGTGGTGTCACCAATCAGAGCGTACAGGCTGCGCACCACCTGTGAGAAATACTCGTGCGCGCTGACCGGCTGCGGCCCGGCTGTTTCGCCGCCGTCCTCGTAGACATAGATCAGATCGATGTCCGAGGACACATTCAGCTCGCGGGCGCCCAGCTTGCCCATGCCCACGATCCAGAACTCGATGCGCCGACCCTGCGCATTGAGCGGCGGACCGCAGCGCGCGTCCTGCTCGGCCATCGCGTGGGTCAGCGCCACGTCCAGCGTGGTCTCGGCGAGGTCGGTCATCGCGGCGGTGATGTCCTGCATCGCCGCGCCCTGCTCGATATCGAGAACCGCCAGCCGTTCGAGTACGAGCTGGCGGGTCACCCTCAGTGCGCTGGCGAGCGTGCGCCCACCGGCGATGAAGCGCTGGATCAACTCGGCGATCACCTTCGACCGGGGCAGTCCTGGTGGCAGCATGCCGAGCTCGTCGGCATAGCGCCGGCGGATGCGCTGCACGAAACGGCTGTGGTCGGCGAAAGCCGCGGTTTGAGCGTTGATCGGATACTCCACTGAGCTCGATTCAGGAACGGTGTCGGAGCTGAGGGAACCCATGGGCTGGTTTGGGGGTCTGTGCTAGATTGTCTCGGGGCGAATGGGAGCCGTGCGGCGCGTTCGGGATGACCGCCAGTTCGGCATGGGATTCAGCCGCTGATACTGCCTCTGGGCTTTGGCCTCTACTCGCCGACGCACCATCCACCGCGGCGCCCCGCACCACCGATGCCTGTTCCAGAAGACGCCACGACCTCCGCACTGCCCCAACAACGCCTCGCCTCGGTGCGTTGGCAGATCCGCACCATCAAAGCACTCGGCTTGCTGCTGGTCGCAGCATGGGGCCTTTTGATCGCGGCATGGATCGCATTGCACGCAGTCATTCTGCCGCACATCGACCGTTGGCGAGTGCCGATCGAACAGTACGCCAGCCAGTTTCTCGGGCAGCCGGTGCGCATCGGCACGGTCATCGTCGACACGAATGGGTGGCTGCCGACACTCGAGTTGCGCGACGTGACCTTGCTCGACACCCTGGCCAGACCGGTGTTGCAGCTGCCCAGGGTGGTCGGTGCGTTGTCGGCGAGGTCGCTGTTTGCCTTGCAGCCGCGCTTCTCGCAGTTGTTGATCGACGGTGCAGACCTCGAAATTCATCGAGATGCCGACGGCAGGATATTCGTGGCCGGGTTCGACGTGGGCACAACCAGCACTGACCATCGGCCGTTGTACAACTGGCTCTTCAGGCAGCACGAGGTGGTGTTGCGCAACGGCACGGTGCGCTGGCGTGATGCATGGCATCCGGCCGAGCCACAGCGATTCACCGATTTGCAGGTGGTCAATCGCAACAGCCTGCGCCGCCATGATCTGCGCATCGATGTCACGCCGCCAGAGCACTGGGGTGGACGTGTCACGCTGATTGGCCGCTTCACGCAGCCGCTGCTCGCCGAGCCGTCCGACTGGATGCGCTGGCACGGCACCCTGTACGCCAGCGTTCCGAAGCTGGATGTCGCCGCGCTTCAGCCTCACATCCGTCTGCCTGCGGGCTTGACGCAGGCGAACGGTGCGCTGCGGGCTTGGATCGGCGTAGCCGATGGCCTGGCCACCGCAGCCACGCTGGATGTGGCGCTGCGGGATGTGCACTTGAAACCGCACCCCGATCGCGATGCGCTGGCATTCGCCGACATGTCGGGGCGGCTGGTGGGCCGACGCGATGCGCAAGGTGTGGCCTTGGAGGCTCGCGCGTTTGGCTTTGCCACCCCCGATGGACTGCGCTGGCCGGCCAGCAGCGTGGCGGTGCGCTGGCAGCAGTCGCCGACGGGTGAGATGAGCGGTGGTCAGCTGAGCGCTGAACAACTGGACCTGGCCTTGATCGCTCAGCTGGCGCATCGGCTGCAGCTCGGTGAGGTCGCCGACCG
>CANHOE010000146.1 GCA_947462175.1 Burkholderiales bacterium
AGTGGCTTGTCGGCACCGACATCGACCGTGCGGATCGTGACCGGCATGCCGTTCATCGCCTGCACCACCGCGCGATAGGCCTCGAACTGCTCGTCTTCTCCGGGCAATTCGCCGGCGCGGTTCATGAAAAGGAACTCGCTGCGATACAGCCCCACGCCCACCGCACCGGCAGCCACCGCCGCGGCGGCATCGCCTGGAAGCTCGATGTTGGCCAGCATCTCGACCGGCTCGCCGTCCAGAGTGACGGCCGGCGTGTTCCTCAATCGCGACAAACGCTGGCGCTCGACATCGCGCTGGCGCTGGCGAAAGCGGTACTCCTCGAGCACGATGTCCGACGGGTTGACGATCACGAGCCCGGCATCGCCATCGATCACCACCAGGTCGTCCTGCCGGATCACGCGCGAACCTTCGCGCGCGCCCACCACGGCCGGGATGTCGAGGCTGCGGGCGACGATGGCGGTGTGCGAGGTGGTCCCGCCGACATCGGTGACGAAGCCCGCGAACACCGTGCGCTTGAAATGCAGCATGTCGGCCGGCGCGATGTCATTGGCCACCAGCACCAGCGGCTCGTTGTGCGCGTCGGCGCCAGCGGGTCTCGCAGCCACATCGATCAGCGCTGGAGAACCCCTGGCCATCGCACGCAAAAGCCGTTCGACCACCTGTTCGACATCGGCCTTGCGCTCACGCAGGTAGTCATCTTCCATTTCGTCGAACTGGCGCGCCAGCACCTCGAACTGCGCTGACAGGGCCCACTCGGCGTTGTAACAGCGATCCTCGATCCATTGCTTGGTGGCAAGCTCCAGCGACTCGTCATTGAGCAACATCAGGTGCACGTCGAGCAGGGCCGACAACTCAGCGGGCGCGTCCTCGGGCAGGTCAGCCTGCAAAGCCGTGAGCTCATCGACGACGGCATTGCGGGCGGCACGCAAACGCCCGATCTCGTGGCCCACGTCGGCCACCGGAACGAAATAGTGCGCGACGTCGATTCGGCTGGACGAGACCAGCACCGCGCGACCGATGGCCACGCCTCGAGACACGGGCAGGCCGAACAACTGAAAGCTCATGGGTCATGCTAGCAGCGCCACTGCGCTGCTGCGACCCGGGTTGTCACGGGCAACGCCCGTGGCTGGGTGCGCCTGCGGTCGTCCAGGCCACTGTCACTGCGGCGTCACCGGACCTTCACAAGCCAGTCACCCAGGCAGGCCAGCATCGGCCCATGGACTTTCAATCTGTTGGGGCACAAGGTGCCGTCGCGCGGTCGCCTTCGGCATCTCATTCGAACCTGGGTCAAGCTTGGCGTCAGCGTCCTGCACTCGACGCGATGGGAGCGGACCCGTCGTTTGGCTTCAAGGTGAGCTGGGCACGCGACGAAGACGAGGTGCGGGCCGCCCAGCGTCTGCGCTACCAGGTGTTCGCAACGGAGCTGGGCGCACGCCTGACATTGCCGCGCGGCGCACCAGCCGGGCACGACATCGACGTGTTCGACCCCTATTGCGAACATCTGCTGGTGCGCAGCACCAGCAGCGATGACGGGGAGCCCGGCGAAGTGGTGGGCACATACCGCGTACTGACCCCCGCGGCAGCGAAACGCATCGGCGGGCTGTACAGCGAGGCCGAGTTCGATCTGACGCGGCTGCGCGCGCTGCGTCCGAAGATGGTCGAACTGGGTCGCTCCTGCGTGCACCCCGACTGGCGGCGCGGCGGAGTGATCCTGTCTCTGTGGGGTGCACTGACCGAATTCATGCAGCGCAACCGCCTCGACACGATGATCGGCTGCGCCAGCATCAGCATGCACGACGGTGGCCATGTGGCGGCGAGCCTCTGGGAGCAGTTGCGGCGAACGCACCTGGCACCGGTTGAACGCCAGGTACCTCCGCGGCTGCCGCTGCCGATCGCTGACTTGCAAAGCGACCTGCGCGTGGAGGCCCCGGCCTTGATACGGGGTTACCTGCGGTGCGGCGCCCAAGTGCTGGGCCCGCCCGCCTGGGACCCGGATTTCAACACTGCGGACCTGCCGATGTTGATGCGCATGGAAGACCTGCCAGCCCGCTATCGCCGGCACTTTCTCGGCACCTGACGCGACTGAGGGCAGTTTCGCAAGGCTGGAGAGGCGTGCGCCTCTTGGGGCTCACTCCCCTTCGCCGAACTTGTCTTCGATCAGGGCGACCAGGGCATTGATCGCCGCTTGTTCATCTTCGCCAGTCGCATCGATCTCGACATCGACCCCCAAGCCGGCGGCCAGCATCATCACACCCATGATGCTCTTGGCATTGACGCGGCGATCGCCGCGGCTGATGAACACCTCGCTTCGAAAGCCGCTGGCCGTTTTGGTGAGCTTGGCGGAGGCCCGCGCATGCAGGCCCAGCTTATTGCTGATGGTGACGCTGGTTCGAATCATGGGTGACCGGCTGTATCGCCTGGTTTTGCGGACGAGAAATGGACACCTGCATGACACCTTGCGTGGCGCCTGCCACGGCCCGCGCGACCACGGCATCCAGAGGTTCATGCAGGTAACAGAGAGCACGCCAGAGCATCGGTACATTGATGCCGGTGACCACTTTCACCTGACCGAATTCGGCCAGACCAGCCAGCCGCTGCGCCACGTTGCACGGCGTGGCCCCGAAGACATCGGTGAGGATCAGCGCCTGCGGGTTGCGCACCTTGGCCAGCAACTCAGCGGCCAATGCCTCGATATCTTCAACCGGCATGTCGGACGCAACATCGAGCACTTCGAGCGACATCGCACAGTCGGGGAATGCATGGCGCGCTACTGTCTTCAGCGACGAAGCCAGCGGGGCGTGGGCAATGATCAGCAATCCGGGCATGGCGCGCCATTATCTGTAGTTCGAGCGGCTCAAGCCGCCAAAACCCTTGCCGCCAACACGCGGCGTCGTGGAATACGCAACGCCGGTCTGATCAGGGCAGCTTCAATCCCGAAAAGAAGGTGTCCACCGCCTCGACATCGAGCCGCGTGCCAACCACGGTGGCCTGGTAGACCTGTGCCCCTTGGGTGAAGAACGTCGCCTGGGCTGCGATGGTTGAGCCATCCGCACGCGTGCCACTCCAGCTCAGTCTCTGCGCCAGTGGATTCGGCGTCATGCCAGGTACGGCCTGGGTGCCCTTTATGGCGGTCGCACCACCTATGTTCCCGGCCGCTGCGTCGCGCAGAGCCTGAAGCACCGGGGTCACCTGCTCGCCCGGGCCGACATCGATGTGGCTCAGGGCGTAGACGCTGTCGGCCGCACTGCACGAAGACAGCTGCATCGCCCGCTCGGCACCAGCCAGCACCACGCGCCGGATGTGGTGGTCAGGCTTGCACGGAAACAGCGCACTTACCACGCTACCGGGAGGATGCGTCTCGCGCCAGTTCAGCGCTGGCGAACAGGCCGGCAGGCCCAAGGCCAGAGCGATCGACAGCAGGGCAGCACGAGGGCGTGGACGGGCGATAACAGACATCATGCGGTCGATTATCGGCGGCTGACGGCTAGTGACCTCAAGGGTTGTCAAGCCTGCAGTCGCCCGCTACCACCGCACGTTGCCCTGCGGTCCGTGAACTATTCACACCCGGGGTCCGGTGCCGGCGCGTCTTGCCGACTGGCGCAATGCAGCGGGCAAGTGAACACTACGTCCTTGCCGAGTCAGGCCTCGCTTGAATGCCGTCGAGGCGAGATTTCGCCCTGCCGTTTTCGCCAGCCCATCACCGACACCTGCCGCGCCAAGCCGCGATCCAACGGCAAGCGATCTCGATTCCATGAGCGACTCCTCCACCATCACCGCAACGTCGATTCCATCGCAACGCTCGCCGATAACCGAGGGGGTTCGCTGGCGGGATCTGATCGCCGAACTCGGCGCTGAAATCGCCCATCCGCTGACGCTGGCGCTGGAGCGCGTCAACGCGCTGACCTCCAGCGGACGGATCGACCGCGCTGGACTGCGCCTGCTGCGCGAAGAGATCGAAACTGCACGACAGCTGGGCATGACCGCACAGCTGCTCGCGCGCTTCGCGAGCGCCGGGCTGGCCCAGTCGCGCGAGCGAGTCGCCCTGCTGGAGACGCTGCAGTCGGTGCTCACGCACCGCAAGCGGGAAACCGATGCGCGTGGCATCGCCGTTCAGCCAACGGCGACGCCGGTGGACGTGATCGTCGATGCCTCGCTGATGTTCAGCCTGCTCAACACACTGCTCGATTGGGCACTGACCCAGACACGCACGGCGATCGACCTGGTCGTCGATGTCGATTCGTGGAAGGGCCACGCCCGCCTGAGTTGCCGATTCGCCTTGCTCCCCATCGATACAGCAGCGCCGCCGCCACCACTCGATACGCTGACCTGGCGGCTGCTCGAACAAACTGCGACGGCGATGCACGTGGGCCTGGCGCGCCAGGTGCACGATCGCACCGTGACGGTCACACTCGAGTTCGCCTTGCCGGCCAATGCGGACATCGAGGGCGTCAGCCCAATCGACCTCGACCAGGGCTTCGACAGCGCCATCAATTCAAAACCGCTGGCTGGAAGCCATGTGGTGGTGATCGCCTCGCGCCGCAGCATGCGAACCCGCATTCGAGACGCGCTGCGTCACATGGGCCTGATCGTCGACATGGTCACCTCGGTTGATGAGGCCGTCGACTTCTGCAGCGATGGCCTGCCGCACGCCATCATCGTCGAGGGAATCCTGCACGGTGAGCGGTTCGATCGCTTCCGCGCCGACATCCGCGCCGAGGTACCGGGGTTTCCATTCATCGACATCGTCGAAGAGGGCAAGGAATTCAACGTATCCAATGACGCTGGCACCGAGCGCGCCAGGGTCGGTCAGGACGCGATCGAGGCGGCGCTGCCGTCGGTGTTGATGTTCGAGTTGTCAAAGACCCTGTGACGCCGGCGCGACTCGCCGACGCCTACTTCAGCGAGCCGAACACCTTCTTCAGGATGTCACTGCCGGTACCGACCGGGTCCTTGCGGATCTTTTTTTCTTCCTCGCCGATCATGAAGTAAAGCCCGTCCAGCGCCTTGGCGGTCACGTACTGCTGAACATTGGCGTCCTTCTTGTCGAGCAGGCCCAGACCGGCGGCCTGGCCGGCGACGGCGTTGTACTTAGTGGCCAAGTCGACTTTTTCCGTGGCCTGGGTCACGATTGGCAGGAACTTCACACCCAGCGGCTCACGCGTCTTGGCAGAGAAGAAGTCAGTGACCGATCGATCACCGCCCGTCAGGATCTTGCGGCCGTCGTCGACACTCATGGTCTTGACCGCGCCCAGCAGCAGTTCCTTCGCTTGTGGCACCGCGGCCTCGGCGGCACGGTTCATTGCGGTGATCAACTCGTCAACCGCAGCGCCCTGGCCAGTCGCTTTCAGCAGCTTGGAGGCTTTCTTCAGCACGCCGGGCAAGGGGATCCTGACCTTGGGGTTGCCCAGGAAGCCGTCCGTCTTGCCCAGCAGGCCGACCGCAGATTCAGCGCCGCGCTCCAGCGCCGCGCGAATGCCGGAGGCTGCATCGCCATCACTGAGCGAACCCAACAGCGAAGCCGCCTGCGCTGATGGCACCCCCAGCCCGCAGATTCCCGCGCCCGACAATAGGCCGATGGTGAACTTTCTGCGCTGCATGGACGTCTCCCGATGATGGTGAGTTCGTTGAAAAGGAAAGCGTTGATCGCAGTGTGCGCCAGCAGCGCCGCCGCCGTGATCGCTTACGGTCTGCTGCGCAGTGTCGCAGCACCCGATGTCATTCCGCCAGCGGCATACACCCTGCTCAACGGAACGCCGGCCCACACCGCCCAGTTGACAGGCCGGGTCGTGCTCGTCAACTTCTGGGCGACGAGTTGCGCCGTCTGTCTGCAGGAAATGCCTGACCTCGTGGCGACCCACGCCCGCTTCAAGGCGCGCGGCTTCGAGACGCTGGCGATCGCCATGTCCTACGACCCACCGATCAACGTGGTGCGCTATACCGAGGCGAATGCGTTGCCGTTTCAGGTCGCGATCGACCACGATGGCGGTTTGGCCGACCGCTTCGGCAAGGTGGCGGCCACACCCACCAGCGTGCTGATCAACCAGCGCGGCGAGATCGTCGAACGGCATGTCGGCCGCCTCGACTTCGCGGCCTTGAATGCGTCTATCGAACGCCTGCTCTCAGCGCACTGAAGCGCCCAGCAATGGGCTGGCTCAGCGCGGCGCAACAGGGGCTTCCACCCCCGAAACACCGGCCGCGTGGGCCTGCTGATCAGCGTGGTAGCTGCTGCGCACCATCGCACCGACGGCGGCATGGGTGAAGCCCATCTTCGCGGCTTCCTCCTCGAACATGCGGAAGGTGTCCGGATGTACGTAGCGGCGCACCGGCAGGTGGTGGCCGCTGGGCGCGAGGTACTGACCGATGGTCAGCATGTCGATGTCGTGCGCGCGCATGTCACGCATGACCTGCAGAATTTCGTCGTCGGTTTCGCCCAGGCCCACCATCAGGCCGCTCTTGGTCGGCACATCCGGATGCAGCGCCTTGAACTTCTTCAGCAGATTCAGGCTGAAGGCGTAATCGCTGCCGGGTCGCGCTTCCTTGTACAGGCGGGGCGCTGTCTCCAGGTTGTGGTTCATCACATCGGGCGGCGCGGCCTTCAGGATCTCCAGCGCACGATCGTCGCGGCCG
The DNA here is from genome assembly GCA_947462175.1 of Burkholderiales bacterium. GTDB lineage: Bacteria > Pseudomonadota > Gammaproteobacteria > Burkholderiales > Burkholderiaceae_C > PBB1. The sequence goes on from CANHOE010000146.1 coordinate 6,628, forward strand.
CGGAAGTCAGGGACCAGAACCTCGATGCGGGTGGCTGGCGACAGCGCCCGCGTCTGGCGGATGCACTCGACAAAATGTGCAGCCCCACCGTCGCGCAGATCGTCACGGTCGACGCTGGTGATGACGACGTAGTTCAGCTTCAGTGCAGCGATCGTCTTCGCCAGG
>CANHOE010000147.1 GCA_947462175.1 Burkholderiales bacterium
GGCGTCATCGTCTCGGCTGATGGCTTTCTGCTGACCAACAACCACGTCATCGAGGGCGCCAGCGACATCGACGTGCAATTGCCAGATGGTCGAAGCGCCTCGGCCACGGTCATCGGCACCGACCCGGAGAGCGATCTCGCGGTGTTGAAGATCAAGCTTGACCGCCTGCCGGTGATGACTTTCAGCAAGGCCGATGACTTGCAGGTCGGCGATGTGGTGCTGGCCATTGGCAACCCATTCGGCGTCGGTCAGACGGTGACATCGGGCATCGTCAGCGCACTCGGCCGCGACCAGCTCGGTATCAACACCTTCGAGAACTTCATCCAGACCGACGCGGCCATCAACCCCGGCAATTCCGGTGGTGCGCTGGTCGATGCCAACGGCAACCTGCTGGGCATCAACACCGCCATCTATTCGCGTTCGGGCGGCAACATGGGCATCGGGTTCGCCATTCCTGCCAACACTGCTCGCCAGGTAATGGAGGGCTTGATCAATGAAGGTCAGGTCACGCGGGGATGGATTGGCGTAGAACCACGTGACCTGACCGCAGAGATTGCGGACACCCTGAATCTGCCGTTGAAACAGGGTGTACTGATTACCGGCGTATTGCAGAACGGCCCGGCCAGTGCCGGCGGCATGCTGCCGGGCGACGTGGTGGTGAAGGTCGGCGAGCAGAATGTGGTCAACACCGCACAGTTGCTGAATGCGGTCGCGTCACTCCGACCCCACAGCGTCGCCTCGATCAGCGTGCAACGCGCCGAGAAATCGATGAACCTGCAGGTGACAGTCGCTCAGCGGCCCAAGAGTTCGACCCGGCCCATGCTTCACCCGGACATTGACGGCCGCAACGGCGGCTGACGCGTCAGGCAGCCGGCGTGCTTTCTTCGCCGGGTGCCTGGGTGTGCTTGATGAAGATGCGCGCAGCCCAGATGCCCACTTCATACAAGAGGCACATCGGGATGGCGAGCGCCAGCTGTGAGACGACGTCCGGCGGCGTGATGATCGCGGCAATGATGAAGGCCAGCACCACGAAATAGCTGCGGAACTCCTTCAGCTTCTGGATGCTGACCAAGTTCATGCGGGCCAGCACGACCACCACGACCGGCACCTCGAAGGCTGCCCCGAAGGCGATGAACATCGTCAGCACGAAGCTGAGGTAAGCCTCGATATCAGGCGCCGCGGTGATGCTCTTTGGCGCAAAGCTCTGGATAAACGCAAACACCTGGCCGAATACGAAGAAGTAGCAAAACGCCACCCCCATCAGGAACAGCAAGGTGCTCGAGATCACCAGCGGCAGCACCAGCTTCTTCTCGTGCGTGTACAGCCCCGGCGCGACGAACGCCCACATCTGATACAGCACCACTGGCAATGCCGCCAGGAAGGCCGCCATCAGCGTGATCTTCAAGGGAACCACAAACGGCGAGATCACGTTGGTGGCGATCAGCGTGGCGCCCTTGGGCAAGTTCGCCACCAATGGCGCTGCCAGCAGGTCATACAAGCCAGCGGGACCGGGCCACAGGCACAACACGCCGAAAACCACCCCTACAGCGATCGCGGCACGCACCAGACGGTCGCGCAATTCGATCAGGTGGGTGACGAAAGGCTGTTCCTTGCCGCTGAGTTCATCAGGGCCTGACGGGTTTGCTGCCATGGATCAGGCCGACGACGACGGCGGCCGAAAGCGCGCCACGCGTGCTGCACCCGACTGTGCCTTGCCACGGATGCCATGACGCTGTTTGTACCACTGGGGCATCGCGCCGCGCTTCAGCCGCCAGCGCTTGTTCGGGTTGCGGTAGTCCGGCACAGGCAGCAACAGGGTGTCGTACTGGTCATAGTCGTGAGGGCGGTCGTCGGTGGACGACGTCTCGCGGTCTTCCCAGTTCTTGCTCAAGTCGGAGCTGGCCTGGTAAATCGCGCTCGCCGTGTCTTGCTCGACATCGCGCGCTGCGGTCTCAAACTCGCCCTTCATCTTCTTCAGCTCGTCAAGTTCGATCGACCGGTTGACCTCGGCCTTCACATCGGACACGTAACGCTGCGCCTTGCCCATCAGATGCCCGACCGTGCGGGCAACCCTGGGTAGGCGTTCCGGTCCAATGACCATCAGCGCGACCGCGCCGATCAGCGCGATCTTGTCGAACCCGAAATCAATCACGACTTGGTTTTGGCTTCCACGTCGACGGTGTTCGCGTCGGACGACTTCTGTGTCGTCACCTGAGCGGCCGGGTCAGCCGGCGTGCCGCCGTCGCGCACACCGTCCTTGAAGCCCTTGACCGCGCCGCCGAGGTCAGCGCCGATGTTTTTCAATTTCTTGGTGCCGAAGATCAACACGACGATCACCAACACGATCAGCCAATGCCAGATGCTGAATGAGCCCATTTTAATTTCTCCTGCGAAAGGACGGCGGATTCTAGGTCAGCCCACTGACCACGCCGCATTGATAAACCCGTTGCACGTGACAGTCGTCACCCTTGCTTCCAGGGCCGGGGACCACCGATCACATGCAGGTGCAGGTGATAGACCTCTTGGCCGCCATCGCGGCCGGTGTTGATGATGCTGCGAAATCCGTTGTCCGCGCCGTGTTCTCGCGCCAGTTTCGGCGCCAGCAGCAGCATCCGGCCGAGCAGGCCTTCATGTTCGGGCAGCACATCGGCATGTGTCGCGATGTGCTGCTTGGGAATGATCAGCAAATGCACCGGTGCCCAGGGGTTGATGTCGTGGAACACCAGCAGTTCTTCATCCTCGTAAGCCTTGCGGCTCGGGATCTCGCCCGCAACGATCTTGCAGAAGATGCAGTTGGCATCGTGTGTCATGGCATCGGTCATCGGTCGATTCGTTGAGGGGTCACGTCAGCCCAGGGACATCGGCTGGTTGCGGTTCAGATTCATCCAGCCCCGCACCACTCGGTACAGGAACCAGATCGATACCAAGCCCCACGCAATCCAACCCGGCAGCACCAGCAGCAGCCACAGCGGCGAAGTCAAAAGGTACAGGCCGCCCGCCCAGAGCACGCTGCGGATGCGCCAGCGGAAGTGCGACTCCTGCCAAGTGCCTGCCGCATCGTCCTTTTTCACCAGATCGATGACGAACGCGACGATCAGCAAGGCGACACTCGCCTGCACGCCGGGCAGTACTGCGCCCACCGCCACGATGGTGTGCAACAGGTAACTGATGTGCCCCACCGTTTTCAAGGACGGGTTGGCTTCAGGCATCTCGATCACGTCGTCCATGGGACCTCAGGTTCCGTTGGCTTCCCGCTCGCGCGCCTTGCGGGCCGCGAACTCTTCCAACCCTGAGAGCCCCTCGCGGCGCTGCAGTTCCGTCAACACGTCAGCCGGGCTCAATCCGAAGGCACTGAGTGCCAACATCGAGTGGAACCACAGATCGGCTACTTCATAAACCACATGCTTCGGATCACCGTCCTTGGCGGCCATCACAACTTCGGTGGCTTCCTCGCCGATCTTCTTCAGGATGGCGTCCGTGCCCTTGTGGAACAGGCGAGCCACATAGCTCTTCTCTGGATCGCCCACTTTGCGCTCTTCAATGACCTCGGCCAGCCGGGCCAGCACGTCCTGCGACAGCGGATTTGAATCTGGGGTGCTCATTTGTAGATGTGTTCCGGGTCTTTCAAGACGGGCTCGACGTGATGCCAGCCCCCCTCTCGGTACTGCTGAAAAAAGCACGAATGGCGACCCGTGTGGCAGGCGATGCCCGGGCTGTGGCCCAGTTGCTCGACCTTCATCAGCACGACGTCGTTGTCGCAATCCATACGCAGCTCATGCACCTTCTGGATGTGGCCGGACTCCTCGCCCTTGTGCCACAGCTTGCCGCGAGATCGGCTCCAGTACACCGCCTCACCCAGCTCGGCCGTGCGCTGCAACGCCTCCCGGTTCATGAAGGCGAACATCAGCACGTCGTTGCTGCCGACCTCCTGCGCGATCACCGGCACCAGCCCCTGCGCGTCCCATTTCACATCGTCGATCCAGCTCATCGGAGCAGTGTAGCAACCGGGTTCTCCCACGGTGCCGTGCGCTCAACCGTGATGGGTCGGGCCGTCGTGCTGCCGTTCCTCGGCGAACCATCGCAGCACCGGGATGGTGCCCGGCAGAACCGGCACCACCTCGACCGGCAGGGTCTGCCAGGCCATCGTCTGCGCTTCGCGCATCTCGAAGTCCCCTTGCCACGCGTACACCTTGCAGAAGTGCAGCCGCACCAGGGCATGCGGGTAATCAACCAGCTCGACCTGCCAGGGGTGCACCTCGCCGATGACGATGCCGAGCTCTTCGTGCAGTTCGCGGCGCAGCGCGGCTTCGACGCTTTCACCGGCCTCGAGCTTGCCGCCCGGGAACTCCCAATAGCCCGCGTAGACCTTGCCCTCGGGGCGCGAGGTCATCAGGAATCGGCCATCGGCGTCGATCAAGATACCCACTGCGACATCCACAGGATGCCGCTGTTCGATCGGCTCGGCGCCAACCGACGAACTCTGCGACTCGCTCATCGCGGCTGCCGTCCGCTGTAGTCCTTGGCGAACTGGAAGGCGACCCGCCCTGAACGCGAACCGCGCTCCAGCGCCCACACCAGACTTTCCGGCCGCGCCGCCTTGATCGCCTCTTCACTGACGCCGAAGCCGCGCAGCCATTGCGCCACGATGGCCAGATACTCGTCTTGTGTGAACGGATAGAAACTGATCCACAGACCGAAACGCTCGCTCAGCGATATCTTTTCCTCGACCACTTCGCCTGGATGCACCTCACCGTTCTCGAGGTGCTGGAAGGTCAGGTTCTCGGCCATGTACTCGGGCAGCAGGTGCCGGCGGTTGCTGGTGGCGTAGATCAGCACGTTGTCCGAGGCCTGTGACACCGATCCGTCCAGGATGGACTTGAGCGCCTTGTAGCCCGGCTCGCCTTCATCGAAGCTGAGGTCGTCGCAGTAGACGATGAAGCGCTCGGCACGTTCGGCGACCAGGTCCACGATGTCAGGCAAATCGACGAGGTCGGCCTTGTCGACCTCGATCAGCCTCAGGCCCTGCGGTGCGAACTCGTTCAGACAGGCCTTGATCAACGAACTCTTGCCGGTGCCGCGTGCGCCGGTGAGCAGCACATTGTTGGCGGCACGGCCGGCCACGAACTGTTCTGTGTTGCGCAGCAGCCGGTCTTTCTGCGGCTCGACTTCCACCAAATCGTCGAGGCTGATCTGCGCCACGTGACGCACCGGCTCCAATGCACTGCCTCCCGAGCTGCGACGTCGATATCGGTAAGCGATCGAAGCGCTCCAGTCGGGCGCGGTGAGCGGGTGCGGCAGAACCGCTTCCAGCCTGACCATCAACGCCTCGGCGCGGGCGATCAGCTGCAACAGGGGGTCGGAAGGGGTCGACATGGGATTTCGTGCACCGGGGCACGCGGGGCGAGAGGCGGTCAGTGTATCGAGGGACGGGAGCTCGACTCATCGTGTCACGGCGGCACTTGCACCACGCCATCGCCAGTCAGCGCGTACACGCGGTCTTGCGGCTGCGCGTCGATCGGGTGCATCCCGGTGAACCCACCGAAAGCCGGTAGCACGCCGACTCGGTCGCCGAACCAGAAGCACGGCAGACGCAGGCGCTCGCGGGCTCGCCCATGTAATCTGACGCAGGGATGCAGATGTCCACACAGCACATAGCCGTCGGGTTGCGCATTCGGGTGATGGCACAGCGCCCAGGGGCCGAGGCGCAGCGGCTCGTCGACCACCTCGATGTTCAGTGCCGCCCGGGGGTCGCCGGCATGGTCGTCGTGGTTACCGCGCACCAGCGTGAGGTTCAGATCGCGGTGTGCTTCTCGCCACAGCGCCACCGCCGCCTGCGTCGCTGCCGACTGCGCGTGGGCAGAATGCAGCAGGTCGCCGAGGAACACGATGTGGCGGATGTCGTGCCTCGACACCAGTGCATCCAGCGTCGCCAGGTTTTCGGCCGTGCTGCCTTGCGGGACTGGCACGCCGAGTCGGCGAAACGACAAGGCCTTGCCAAAGTGTGCGTCGGCGATCAGCAGAAGCTGCCGCCCGGCAAGGTAAGCGGCTTTTTCCGGCAGCAGGGTCAGCGGCTCGCCGGCCACGTTGACCGTCAGCACGCCGACAACCAAGGCGCTAGGAACGCCGGATTCAAGCGACGATCAGACTCAGCGCCGCTTCGAGATGCTCGGTCGGCTGGCGCTTGAAGCCCGAGCGGGCGTAGCGCTGCAAACGGCCGACGGCCAATGAGGTCAATACCGACGCCCGTGCGTTCGCATCGGCCGAAGCGGTCAGCGACCCAGCGGCATCGCCCGCACTGCGCAGGCTCTGGCGAAGCTGCGACTCGATCCGATCGAAGAACTGGTTCATGCGCGCGACCAGCCGGTCGTGCTCGAAAACAAGCGCGTCTCCCACCATCACACGGGTCATGCCAGGGTTCTTCTCGCCGAACTGCAACAACAGCGTGACCACCTTGCAGGCCTGTTGCACGCCGGAGGGCTCGCGCTCGTTGATCTGGTTGACCAGCGTGAACACGCTGCTCTCGATGAACTCGATCAGTCCCTCGAACATCTGCGCCTTGCTGGCGAAGTGCCGGTACAGCGCCGCTTCGCTCACACCGAGGCGCGCTGCCAGCGCGGCGGTGGTGACTCTGTCGGCTCCCGGTTGTTCGAGCATGCCGGCGAGCGTTTGCAAGATTTGCGTGCGGCGTTCACCGGGCTTTGGGCGCTTGCGCACGGTATCGGCAAGGCGGGCTACAGCCCCATCGGCGACCA